>JALZOC010000206.1 GCA_030857365.1 Acidobacteriota bacterium | reverse complement strand
CCACGGGCCGCGGACGTCGGAACCGGCGCGCTCACGAACTTCTTCGACACGCTGGGGATTGGATCCTTCGCGACGACGACCGCCATCTTCCGCGCGGCCCGCATGGTCCCCGACCGGGTGATACCGGGCACGCTGAACGTGGGGCACACGCTCCCGACGATCGTCCAGGCCCTCATCTACACCAGCATCATCGAGGTCGATATCCTGACGCTCTTCGCGTTCATCGCCGCCGCGGTCCTGGGCGCGTGGCTGGGTGCCGGCGTGGTGTCCTCGTGGCCGAAGCAGAAAGTGCAAATCGGGATGGGAGCGGCGCTGCTCGGGGCCGCGATGCTCATGCTCATGACGCAGATGGACATGTTCCCGGGCGGAGGCGACGCGCTAGGCGTGCGCGGGGCGAAGCTGGCGATCGGTGTCGCGGTGAACTTCCTGCTCGGCGCCCTGATGTCGCTCGGCATCGGGCTGTATGCGCCGTGCATGATACTCGTGAGCCTCCTCGGGATGAATCCAACCGCGGCGTTTCCCATCATGATGGGTTCCTGCGCCTTCCTGATGCCGGTCGGCAGCCTGCGATTCATCCAAGAGCGGTGCTACAGCGTTCGCGCGGCACTCGGCCTCGCGATCGGCGGAATTCCGGGTGTGCTGCTCGCTGCCTTCATCGTGAAATCGATGCCCATCTACGCAGTCCGCTGGCTCGTCATCGTCGTCGTGCTCTACACCGCGGTGACCATGCTCAGGGCAGGCCTCCGCGGCGAGCCGGTGGTGCCGGACAAGACGGCGGGCCGCTGACCGGGCTCGAGCGACACCGGTACACAGATTCAACGGATGAACACCGATGAACACGGATTCGAGCCCGGTTGCGCCGCGCTTCGCACGTCTGAGCTGCTCAACTACCTCAAGGCCGCGGGAGGAGGCGTCGGCATGCTCTGGCAATCCGGTCCGCGTAACTCGAGAAATCCGCCCGTGACGCGAGACCCTGATCGCGTCGGCGGCTGCGATCACCGGATGACGCGCAGCGCGGTCGGCGCGGCAGGGGCCGTCGCGAGGCTCTCCACCTTCACAACCATCCCGCCGGAGTGGTTGACGACGTACATCTCGCCGCTCGCGTCCACCCCGAAGGAACTGACCCTGCCGAGGATCGCGGCGCCTCCGAGCTCCGCCGTGTGATCCGTGAGCGCTGACGCGACCGCGTTGCCCGTCGAGGCGTCAATCGTGAGCGCAATGGACCACACGCGCCCCTGTACGTAATCCGCGAAAAAGTATCGCCCCCGAACGCCCGCGCCGAGCGCGTTGCCCCGGTACACGACGCCCCCTGTGACGGACTGTCCGGAGCGGCGATCGTACTCGTCGACAGGGTCGGTGAGCGGCAGGAACGCCGGCGGCAGAGACGTGACACGATCGTGCGCACCTTCCCTGTTGCGCCATCCGTAATTGCGGCCACCCCGGCCGGCGGGCTCGTAGTTGATCTCTTCCCAGCTCCCCTGTCCTACGTCGGCGATGATGAGTGCGCCCGTCCCCCCGCGCGCCGGCGGATCGAACGAGTAGCGCCAGGGATTCCGCAGCCCGAAGCTCCAGATCTCCGGCAGCGTGCCGGCTGCCGACACGAAAGGATTGGTCGGCGGCACCTGATATCCGGTTGGATGCGTGTCGGGAACACTCACGTCGATCCGCAGCATCTTGCCAAGGAACTCCGCGCGGTCCTGCGCACGGTGGCCGGGATCGTCACCGGATCCGCCATCGCCGAGACCGACATAGAGATAACCATCGGGTCCGAACGCCAAATCCCCGCCGTTGTGGTTCGAGAAGGGCTGGTCGATGAACGCCCGCCGCGCCGCACCCCAGAGCAGGTCGAAGCGCGATGTGGGGTCGGCAATCGCCGGATCGGCCGAACGCCGGAACCGGGCGACGACGGTATGTCCAGCGGGGTTCGTGAAGTTCACGTAGAAGCGCCTGCTGGTCGCGTAGTCGGGCGCGAAGGCGAGGCCCAGGAGCCCGCGCTCGCCGCCGGAGGCGATCGCGCCGCGCAGGTCGAGAAAGTCTGCAGTGAGCAGCGTTGCGCTGCTCACCACGCGAATCCGGCCGCCTTGCTCGACGACGAACTGCACCGCGGGATTCGTTGGATCCTGCACGAACGCGACTGGGGCCGTGAGCCCGGACACGAACACGCGCGCCCGAATCGGCGTCTGCGCCGCGACGACCGCGGCCACGAACGCGACCATCACCAGAGCCAGAGCATGCCGGTTGATTCGCACGCGATGATCTTAACCCACCGCCACGTGGCGCGTTATGATTTGGGCATGCGTCACCCTCTTCTCCTGTTGGCCGCCAGGGCGATTCTCCCGATCGCCTGCGCCATCGCTGCAGCGGGGTGCAGCAAGGACCCGGACCCGACCTCGGAGCCCGGCTCCGCCGAGACGATCACCGGCCGCGAACGGATCGGCTGGAACCAGCAGGCGGAGGACGGCGCGCAGCTCGCGCGGCTGCGGTACGCGATCTATGTCGACGGCGCGCGGAGCGAAGTCGGCGGCGTTTCCTGTACGGCCGCCGGCCCCCAGGTGTTCTCGTGCAGCGGCAAGGGGCCCGACCTCACGCCCGGCCCGCACACGCTGGAGCTCGCCGCGTTCACGGGGGAGGCGGAGAGCCCCCGGTCGGCCCCGTTCTCCGTGGTGGTGAACCGCGCCACGGCGGGCACGTCGCCGGCAGAATGGCCCGACGGCAGCACGGAAACCACGGCGGACGGCGTGACGCTGCGGATCGACAAGGTGGCAGAGGGGCTGGAAGAGCCCGTCGACGCGGCATTCACGCCGGATGGCCGGCTGTTCATCGCGGAACGGAGAGGCCGCGTCCGGATCGTCGACGGCGGCAGGCTCCAGGCGCACGATGCGCTGACGATGGCCGACGAGGACCCGGGCGCCCGCCTCCTGTCGATTGCGATCGATCCCGATTTCGAGCGATCGCGCTTCGTCTTCCTCGTGCAGGCGACGCGCACCGGCGCCGGCGAGGTGTTCAGGCTCGCCAGGTACCGCGAGGTGGGTGGCACGCTGGCGCAGCGTGCCGTGCTCGTCGAAGCCGCCGCGCCGCCGATTGCGGACGCGGGCGCGGTGCTCCGGCCCGGTCCGGACGGAAAGTTATACCTCGCGGTCGGCGCGGCAGGCACGCCTGGCACGCTGTTGCGCCTGAACCTCGACGGAACCATGCCGCGCGATCAGGCCGGCTCGGCGCCGGCGGTCGCGCAGGGAGTCCAGTTCCCGACAGGGCTGGCGGCGCATCCGGGATCCGGACTGGTGTGGATCGCCGACGAGCAGGACGGCCAGGCTCACCTGAGCGGCATCGCGCTGGCCGGGCGTCCGCTCAAGGCCGTGGTCCGCGCGCGTCATCCGCTCACCGGTGGCGGCGGATCGCTGGCCTTCTATGCCGGCGACACGCTGCCGGGCTTCGAGAACACGCTGCTGGTGGCTTCCCCATCGGGCCGGCACATCGAGCGGATCCGCTTCTCGAGGGAGCAGCCGGATCGCATCGCCGGAACCGACACGCTGCTTCAGGACGCCGTGGGGCCCATCCAGGTCGTCACGGTCAGCCCGGGCGGCGCGATCTACTTCTGCGCGGGGCATGCGCTGGGCCGCTTGACAGAGGGGGGCCTTGACGGGCGCGCGGCAGGGTGGCACGCAGCACGTGACAAGTAGCACGTGCACGTGGCACGTCGGACGTCAATGTGTCAGCGCGTAAATGACGATGTTGATCCCGACGGCGTAGCCGTTGGGGGAGAACTCGTAGAAGTAGCGCGGGTCTTCCCCCTCCCGCTCCCACGCGTCCGAGATGTCGGTATCGTGGGTCATCACGACCATCAGGCGCCCGTTCCTGTCGCTGATGCCGCGGATATCCGGGACGGCGGATTCCTCGCCGCGCTCGGACGTCGCGCCGGCCGACCGCATCCATGAATTGATGGACGGAATCTGCGGCAGCCGATCGATGACGAACATCTGCCGGAACAACTGGTGCTCAGGGGTGATGTCCCGGATCGGATATTGGTCCGGCGGCAGCACGCGGCCGATTTCCGCCGCCCACTGGTCCCAGGCCCAGTCACCCCAGAAGTCGTCCACGTACACGAACCCCCCTTTCAGGAGGTATTCGCGCAGCCGGATCACTTCCGCGTCGCTCAGCCGCATCGTGCCGACATCCTCCATGTGGAGAATCGGGCACTTGAACATCGCGTCGTCGGTGAGCCGGACGACCAGGTGGTTGGGATCTCCCCCGGCCTGCCTGCTGACGTGGATCTTGGTGAGCTCCGACAGGCGGATGGAGAAATTGATGTCGGCGTCGGGGTAGTCCGTCCACCACCCCATGCCTCCGGGCTCGCGGCGGTCGCTCGTGAACATGCCGCGGCAGAACGTGAAGGAGCCGTCGAAGCTGTCCGGTCCGGGGAAGCGCGGTGGCGCCGTTCTGAAGCGCCCCCAGCCCTGGCCGAAGCCCTGCGCCCATGCCGCGGCGCCGGCGAGCGCGACCAGGCACAACACGATGACGACCCGTTTCATGACACTACGGCTTCTTGTCGTTGGCCTTCGGCTCCGCGGCTTTCTGGTTGGGCCTGGCAGGGCCCTTCGAGAGTGACTTGTAGTACTCGTCCACGAGCTTCCGGTACTGCTCGGGCACGGCGTCGGCTCCAGAGAGGAACACTTCACGCCCCTTCGACTCCGCGTGCCGGCGGAGACTGAACTCGAACCGCTTCATCCCTTCGGCGACGGCGGACTGAAGACGCTCGAGCGTGGCCGCGTCCTGATACACCCGGTCGTCGTCGAGCGCCTTGAGGTTGCGGAGCACCTCGTCCAGCACTTTGGGATCGATCCCCTGCCCCTGGATCATCCGGCGAAGCTGCGCGGCGTCGCTGGCGAACTGGCGGGCGTCGCCGCGGAACTGCCGGACGTCGCCGGGATCGAACTGCGCCCCGAGGTTGCCGGGGCGCCGGCTGCCCGAACCGCCGTTCGCATTGAACCGCCCGGCCGCGTCGC
The DNA here is from genome assembly GCA_030857365.1 of Acidobacteriota bacterium. GTDB lineage: Bacteria > Acidobacteriota > Vicinamibacteria > Vicinamibacterales > 2-12-FULL-66-21 > JALZOC01. The sequence goes on along the minus strand of JALZOC010000206.1, from coordinate 723 downwards.
CGTTCCCAGGCTGGCCATCCTGCGAGCCGTTCCCATCGCCGTTGCCGCTCTGGCCGCCCTGCCCCGGCTGGCCCGGCTGACCCTGCTGGCCTCGCCCCTGCCCGCCCGCTTGTCCCTGCGCACCGCCCTGCCCCTCACGCCCGCTCTGCCCTGCCTCACCAGGTGTGCCCTGCTGACCGGGCTCGCCCGGTTCGCCGCCCTGCTCCCCCTGTTGTCCGCCGCGCCCTCTCGTGCCGTCCTGTCCTTGCCGGCCGTCGCGCCCCTGCTGCCGCTCGCGCATGCGCTCGTCGAGTGTGTCGACGCCGCGCGCGAGCTGCCGTGCCTTCTCGAGCGCCTGGTCCATCTTGTCGGCCTGGCTCGGTTTGCCGAGCGCGGAGGCCGCCTGTTCCAGGGTGTCCTTGAGCGTCTCGAGATCGGAGCCGATGGAGTTTTCGATGGGCTGCTGATCGGCCGGCGACATCCCCGCCCGCATCATGGATCGCGAGTACCGGATCTTGTCGCGCACCTTGTTGTCGCGGATGCCGCCCGCGGCTTCGGACATCTTCCTCGCGGCTTCCTTTTCCCCCGCGCGGAGATCGCCCGCCGTGCGGTCTAGGGCCTTCTCGAGCTCTCCGACCTTCTGTTCGAGATCGGCCTTCCGCTCCATGAGCTGCTGCGTCCTTTCCTGCCGCCGGTCCGCCGCCCCGTCGAGCCCTTTGACCGCGTCCGCGATCTGCTGCTGCT
>JALZOC010000015.1 GCA_030857365.1 Acidobacteriota bacterium | reverse complement strand
CCCGCGGAACGTGCCGTAGTCGTGGCCGGCCACCTTGACCACACAGCCGTCCGGCGCCAGGTTGCCGCGGAGGATGACCAGCCCCCCGGTGGCCTTCAGCGGATTGGTGAAGGGGCGGACGACTTCCTGCCCGGCCGTTTCGACTGCCGCGTCGGCCTCCTCGCCTATCGTGCGGCCGCTGACGGTCATCGCGCCGGCGTGAAGCGCCCCCGCCTGCTTCAGGCGGCTGGCGACCAGGCGTGTGCCGCCCGCGCGGTGGAGGTCGATGGCGACGAAGCGTCCGCCAGGCTTCAGATCGGCGAGGAGCGGCGTACGCGCGCTGATCCGGTCGAAGTCTTCAAGGTTGAGCGGGACGCGCGCTTCCCGGGCAATCGCCATCAGGTGGAGGACGGCATTGGTCGAACCGCCGGTGGCCGCCACGGCGGCGATCGCGTTCTCGAGCGAGTCGCGCGTGATGATCTGCGACGGTCGGACGCCGCGTTTCAGCACGTCCATCACGAGCGCGCCGACGCGCTCGGCCACGCCCGCCTTGCCGGGGTCCGTTGCCGGCACGTCGCCGCTCCCCATCGGGGCGAGCCCGAGGAATTCGCAGGCGGTCGCCATCGTGTTGGCCGTGAACTGGCCGCCGCACGCCCCCGCGCCCGGGCACGCCCGGTCTTCGACCTCGCAGAGGTCGGCGTCCGACATGCGCCCCGCCGCATGCGCGCCGACGGCTTCGAACACGTCCTGGATGGTGACGTCGCGTCCCGCGAACCGCCCGGGCGCAATGGACCCGCCGTACAGAATGAGCCCGGGGATGTCCAGCCTGGCGAGCGCCATCGCGGCACCCGGGATCGTCTTGTCGCACCCGACGAGGATCACGAGGGCGTCGAACAGGTTGCCGCGCGTCACGAGCTCAATCGAGTCGGCGATGACTTCGCGGCTGACGAGCGACGACCGCATCCCGGCCGATCCCATCGTGATGCCGTCGGAAATCGACACCGTGTTGAACTCCATCGGCGTGCCGCCCGCCGCCCGGATGCCTGCCTTCACCGACACCGCGAGGTCGCGCAGGTGGAAATTGCATGGACCGATCTCGATCCAGGTGTTCGCCACGCCGATGATGGGCTGCTTGAGGTCGTCGCGCGTGAAGCCCGATGCGAACAGCATCGCCCGCGCGGCCGCACGGCTGGGCCCGTCCGTGATGCCGCCGCTCTGCCACTTGAGCGGCTGTGCGTTCTTGTCAGCCACGCGGTGATCCTTCTTTCGCCAGCGGAAGCGCCGATGCGGCCACCGCCTCCGGCTCGCGCCACCGCGGATACGATCCGAGCGTCCGCAGCGACGCGGCGAACTCCGCCAGGTGCACCATCGCGCGCGCGCAGGGCAGATCCTCGCGCGCCGCCGCGACGTCCGCATAAAAGAGGTATTCCCACGGCCGGCCCGGCACGGGCCGCGACTCGAGCTTCGAGAGATCGATGCCCCGGAGTGCGAACACGCTCAAGGCCTTGAAGAGCGCCCCGGGCTCGCTCCGCAGCGTGAAGACGAGCGACGTCTTGTCGGGAGGCGCGAGCGGGACGCGCTGCCGGCCGATGGCCAGGAACCGCGTGATGTTGTCGTCGAAGTCCTGTACCCCGGTGCAGAGCGCCTCGAGGCCGAAGAGCGTACCGGCCCGCTCGGACGCAATGGCCGCGGTGTCGCGCCGCTGCTCGTCGCGAACCATCTTGGCGCTGCCGGCCGTGTCGTAGGTCGCAATCGCCTCGACCCCTTCGAGCGTGCGCAGGAAACGCGCACACTGCGCGAGCGCCTGGGGATGCGACAGCACCCGCCGCACCTCCGCGAGCTGCACCCCGGGCAGCGCGAGCAGGTGATGCACGACCGGCACCTGGACCTCGCCCACGATCGACAGCTCGCGCTCGACGAGCAGATCGTAGTTGCGGTGGATGGATCCCCCGATCGAGTTCTCGATCGGCACGACGCCGAGGTTCACCGCCCCCTGGTGCACGGCATCGAAGACCTCGTCGAACGTCGGATACGGGCGCGGCTCCGCGTCGGGCAGCAGTCGCCTGACAGCCGCTTCGCTGAACGCCCCCGGTTCTCCCTGATACGCAACTCGCACGCTGGTCTTTTTCCTCGCTCTGGTGATCGTGCCCGCCCGTTGCCGTGCGTGGGTGGCGGCGGGGACGCTCGCAAGCCTGCTCCGCGGGCCCCCCGGCCTGTCACCGTGCACAGCTATGGTGTGTGTGGGCGCACTAAAAGTCCAATTTATAATGTTTCATACTTAATAAGCATATCTAATATCGCGCCGGCGCCGCGGTGTCGGTCAGCGCGACCGCTCGACCAGGAACAGCTGCTCGGTGACGTGTACACGGCGGTTACGGAGGTTGCGACTCCCGCGGAAGGCGTTGTACGGCACTTCCACCACGTCCACCGTCCCGATCCCGGAGAGTACGGCTTCCATCTCGGATCGGCTGACGAAGCCTTCGTCGTTGAAGGACACGAGGAGAAACCGTGCGTCGACGGCCGCGAACAGGTCCCGCAGCCGCGGGAGTGCACGGGCACGCACGTTGTACTCCGATCGGTTCCAGTCCACCGGGATCCCCGACACCCTGCTGATCTCGCGCGGCCGGCGGTAATGCACGAGCAGGTTGAGCATGAAATAGTTCGACCCGTAGGGATGCTGGTTGTAGGGCGGGTCGAAGTAGGCGAGGTCGAGATTCCTCGCCATCCGGACGGCGTCACCCGCGTCCCGGTGCCAGACGTCGACGTCGCACGCGAACCTGCTCAGCACCGGCGCCCGTAACGCGATCGTGCCGGTGATTCTGGACAGCGCATCCGCATTCCGGCCGCCAAAGCAGCCGACGCGCGTCCGCGGATCCTTGTAGAACCCCTTGAACACACCCGACGTGTTCGCGTGGACCGAGGCCTCGCTCAGCAGCGGTCCGAGGCACAGATCCCGCAGATCGGCGTCAACCCTGTCCAGCAGGCCGCGATAGCCATCGAGCAGACGCGCATTGCGCCTCGTGTAAAAGACACGGTCGGTCGAGGTGATGCTCGCCTCGTCATGCGGTGCATACAGCTCCTCGATGAATCCGGTTTCCCGCGGCTCCCGATCGACAGCGTCGGTCAGGAATCGAATGGCTTCATCGAGCCGGGGCATATCGACATCGACTCGGTTCCGCAGGTAACAGCGCCCGGCGACCGCCGCGTAAGCCTCGACATCGTTGCTCGCCAGGTAGTCCGAGTGCGCCTTGAGGTACCGGGAGACGACACCCGAGCCGGAGAAGGCGTCGAGGGTCCGGAGTCGGTTCTTGTTCAGACGCCGCTTGACCCTCGCCACCGCGGTCCCGATCGCCGGCAGCAGCGCGCGCTTGTTGCCGATGCAGGTGATGAGCTGCCTGGCCAGGTAGTCCGGATTTTCCACGGTTTGCACGACGGTTTCCACGGGGACACTCACCTTTACGGTAAGTTGTTGATTCGAATGGTCAAAGATCCGGCCTTATATCTACAACAACTTACGCTAAAGGTGAGTGTCCCCGTTAGGGGGGCTCCGGCTTGACGTGTCAACAGCCGGGTGCCTATACTCAACGGTAGAGATGCGCGCCTGCACGCGGACGACCGTGACGGCCTGTCGAATTTGCACGATGCGAGTTCACCTCGCCGGCGGGCTCTGCGCGGTCGCACCTTAGAGTTTCGACAGGACGCGCACCCGAACTCGCCGGACCGAAAGGTCGGCGGGTTTTTTTTTGCCAAGGGAGCGAACCGGAGTGCAACAGCGGGTCGTTTTGAAGTGTGGAGGCACGTCCGTCGGCGAATTCGACGCCAGTCTGCGCGTCCGGAGGATCATCCTCCCGGCCGGCACCCAGGCTCTTTCGCTGTCATGCGACCTGGTGCGGGCATGAGCGGCGCCCCCGGCGAAGCGGGGAAGCCGCGCCCCTGCCGCGTCGCGATCGTCGGGTTCGGCACGGTTGGCCAGGCCGTGGCGCGGCTCATGCTCGACCTCGCGCCCTGCGAGCTCCAGCTCGTCGCCATCTGCAACCGCGACATCGCGCGGAAGCGCGCGGACTGGATTCCCTCCCCGGTCCGCTGGACGGAGCGCATCGAGGATGTCCTGACCGACGATGTGGATGTGGTCGTGGAGCTCATCGGGGGGCGTGCTCCCGCCGAGGAGTGGATCCGGAGGGCGCTCGAGGCGGGCAAGTCGGTCGTGACCGCAAACAAGCAGGTCATCGCGCACGCGGGCCCCGAACTGCTGGACGTCGCGGCGCGGTCGGGCAGCCGTGTGCGCTTCGAGGCCGCGGTGGCGGGCGGGGTGCCGGTCGTCCGGGCGATCGAACACGGGCTCGCAGGTGACCGGCTGACGCGCGTCGCCGGCATCCTCAACGGCACCTGCAATTACATCCTGAGCCGCATGGAGGAGGACGGCGTCGAGTTCTGCAACGCGCTGGCCGAAGCGCAGGCGCTCGGGTTCGCGGAGGCGGATCCCTCCCAGGATATCGAAGGGTTCGACGCCCAGGCGAAGCTCGCCATCCTCGCCCACGTGGCGCTGCACGCGCAGGTGCGCGCGAGCGCCATTCAGTCGCGGCCGATCGACACGATCGAGTCCGTGGACTTCCTGTACGCGCAGCAGATCGGCTGCACCATCCGCCAGATCGCCTGGGCGGAGCGCACGGACGATCCCCGAACCGTGCGCGCCGGGGTCGGCCCCGCGCTCGTGCCGGCCGGCTCGCCCCTGGCGAGCGTTCGGGGGAGCGAAAACCTCGTCATGCTGCGCGGTCAGTACGGCGGGGAGACGACTTTCGGCGGCCTCGGCGCCGGCGGAGAGCCCACGGCCGTCGCGGTCATGTCCGATCTGCTGGCGATCGCGCGCGAGGGAGGCCCGTCCGCCGCGCGGGCCGCGGCCGTGCCCGCCGAAGTGTCCTCCGAGTTCGTCAGCCCGTATTACGTCCGCTTCACGGTTGCGGATCGCCCGGGCATCATTGCGACCCTCGCGACCGTTTTTGCGCGTCACGACATCAACATCGACGCGATTCTCCAGCAGCCTGGATTCCCTGTGGGGCGCCGGCCGTTCGTCGTCAGCCTGGATCCGGCCCCGTCCCCGGCCATCGACCGGGCCATGCGGGAGATTGCGGCATTCGATTTCCATGGCGTCCCCCCTGTGGCCCTGCCGGTCCTCTCGACACTCGTGGCGGGCGGCGGAGTGGCGGATTGAGGGCGGCCGGCCGGTCGAGCTGTGACCGCCTGCCGCGCTTGACTTGGCGGTGTGCCGGGCGCTATAAAGGTCAGAATGTCTGCGGGGACCCGCTGCGCGTGTAACTGTTGCTGCTGTATGCAGCGCCACGGGCTTCCCTGCCTTCGGCCCACGCGTTTGATGCTCTGAACAACAGTTCACTCAATCGCCAGGGACAAAGACAACGAAGCCCGGGAGGCCAGACCTTCCGGGCTTTTTCGCGTTCAGGAGATGTGAGATCGCGCTCTTCCCTGTCTACCTCAAGCTGCACGGCCGGCGGGTGCTGATCGTGGGTGGCGGACCCGTGGCGGCGTCCAAGCTGGCCGCGCTGCAGGCCGCCGGCGCCGAGATCCTCGTCGTCGCGCCCGAGGTGTGCGACGCCGTCCGCGCGGCTGGCGTCGCGATCGAGCAGCGCGGGTTCGAGCCGGCCGATCTGGAGGGGGCGTGGCTCGTCGTCGCCGCGGCGCCGCCTGAGGTGAACCGCCGCGTCTCTGCAGCCGCCGAGGCGCATCAGGTCTTCGTGAACGCTGTGGACGATCCCCCGAATGCGACCGTGTACCTCGGAGGAGTCGTCCGGCGGGCCGGTGTCACCGTGGGAATCTCGACCGAAGGGGCCGCGCCTGCCCTCGCCGGGCTGCTGCGTGAGGCCATCGACGCGATGCTGCCTCACGATCTGGACGCCTGGATGCTGCGCGCGCACGAACTGCGCCGCGGCTGGCGCGAGCGCCAGGTCCCGATGCCGCTCCGGCGGCCGGAGCTGCTCGAGGCGCTGAATGCGCTGTACGAACGTGGCGGCACCGTGGAGCACTCGGCCGTTTCCTCCGACACCCGGGAGCTGGGCAAGTGACCGCGCTGGTGTCGCTCGTCGGCGCCGGTCCGGGGGATCCCGAGCTGCTCACGCTCAAAGCCGCCCGTCGGCTGGCGGAGGCGGACCTCGTCCTGTACGACGCCCTGATCGAGACCGACACGCTGACGCTGGCCACGAGAGCGCGGCGCTTCTTCGTCGGGAAGCGTGCCGGCCGGCCCGCGATCCGCCAGGATGCGATCAACCGCCTGATGATTCGGGAAGCCCGTCGCGGGCACCGGATCGTGCGTCTGAAGTGCGGCGATCCGTTCGTCTTCGGGCGGGGCGGGGAAGAGGCGCTCGCGCTGGCGGCCGCGGGAATCCCGTGCGAGGTGATTCCGGGTGTCTCGAGCGCTATCGCGGCGCCGCTCCTGGCGGGGATTCCTCTCACGCATCGCGGCCTGGCGTCCGCGTTCGTCGTCGTGTCGGGTCACGCCGAAACGGCGTACGGGCCGGTACTTCGCTCGCTCACCCCGGGCAGCGCCACGGTCGTGATCCTCATGGGCCTTGCAAACCAGGACGCCATCCAGCGGCAGTTGCTCGCGGCGGGGTGGCAGCCGCGAACCGCCGCCTCCGTGATCTTCGGGGCGTCCAGGCCCGGAGGCGCCCAGTGGCACGGCACGCTCGACACGCTCGGGTCGGTCGACCGCACCGACTCCGGCGATCTCCCGGGCATCATTGTCGTCGGCGCGGTCGCGGGGCTTGCCGGCATCCTGTCGACGCAGCCCGCGCGTCAGGACGCGTTTTCGGATGGACGGCTCGCATCCGCCGCTACATAGGACACCATCATGGCTGTTTCAGAAGATCCCCGCACATACGGCCGCACGCGGCTGTCGTTCGCGCAATCGGCCGACATCGACGAGTTCGTCGTGATGCTCGACAAGTTCGAGCGGGGGGAGATCGCGCCTGATGAATGGCGGCGCTTCCGCCTGCTGCGCGGCACGTACGGGCAGCGGCAGGATGCCGACGCGCAGATGCTGCGCGTGAAGATCCCGCAGGGCATCCTCGATGCGACGCACCTCGAGGCGCTGGCCGACGTGGCCGAACGGTACTCGCGCGGGTTCGGTCACATCTCGACCAGGCAGAACGTGCAGTTCCATTTCGTGGCGCTGCACGATGCCGAGCCGGCCATGCGGCTGCTCGCGGAGGCCGGCGTGACGACGCGCGAGGCGTGCGGCAACTCCGTGCGGAACATCACCTCCTGCCCGTATGCGGGCGTCGCGCGCGACGAGGTGTTCGACGTCACGCCGTACGCCGAAGCGATGACGCGGTACCTGCTGCGCCACCCCCTGAGCTCCGCGCTGCCGCGCAAGTTCAAGATCGCCTTCGACGGGTGCACGTCGGAGGACCACGCCGCCACGTCGATCAACGACCTGGGGTGGCGCGCCGCGCTCGCGCCCGACGGGTCGGGTCGCCGCGGCTTCCGCGTCAACGTGGCGGGGGGCACGGCGATCATGTGCCGCACGGGGGCCTCGCTGTATGAGTTCCTGCCGGCGTCGGACATCCTCATGGTGGCCGAAGCCGTCCTGCGCGTCTTTCAGCGGTACGGCGACTACGAGCACAAGCAGCGGAATCGGCTGAAGTTCCTCGTCAAGTCGATGGGATGGGAGGCCTGGCACGCCGCGTTCCAGAAGGAGCTCGACGAGGTCCGCGCGGCCGGTGGCGCGGCGCTGCCGTTCGACCCGGAGAACCCGCCCGTCGAGACGGCGCCGCTCGAGCGGGCCGAGGCCCCCTCCATCGCGGAAATCACGTCACTCGTCACCGCGAGCGTCGTGAAGGGTCCGGGGATCGTCCCCGTCCTCGAGGTGCGCGACGGCGGACCCGGGCGCGAGCGGACGGAGTGGCTCCGGACGAACCTGCGGCCGCAGAAGCAGGGAGAGTACTCGCAGGTCACCGTCGCGCTCGTGCTGGGCGACATCACAGCCGGCCAGATGCGCGCGGTTGCCGCGCTGTCGCGGGCGTATGCGGACGGCACCGTCCGGGTCACTGTCGATCAGAACCTGGTGATGCGGTGGGTCAAGAGCGGGCAGGTGCCGGGCCTGTATCGGCGCCTCGCGGCCGCGGGCCTCGCCGAACCGGGCGCCGGAACGATCACCGACGTGACCAGCTGTCCGGGCGCGGAGTCCTGCAGACTGGCCGTCACGCAGTCCAGGGGTCTCGCCCGCCTCATTGGCGAGGATCTCCAGGAGCATCCGGAGCTGGTGCGCGCCGCCTCGGACGTCCACATCAAGATCAGCGGGTGCCCGAACGGATGCGGCCAGCATCATGTCGCGCCGATCGGGTTCCAGGGGAGCATCCGCAAGATTGGCGATCGCGCCGTCCCGCAGTATTTCATGATGCTCGGAGGCGGGGCGGGTCCCGGTGGTGCGAGCTTCGGCCGTTTGACGGCGAAGATTCCGGCCCGCCGGATCCCCGAAGCGGTCAACCGGATGCTCCGGCTCTATCAGGACGAGCGGACGAGCGGCGAGACCGCGACGGCCTTTTTCCTGCGCGTCGATACGGCGCGCGCTCGCGCGGCCGTTGCCGACCTGGAACGGATGTCGGCAGAAGAGGCCCTGCCCGCCGACTTCATCGATCCGGGTGAGGACCACGCGTTCAGCCCGGAGGTGATGGACGGCGAGTGCGCGTCCTGAGGGTGCCGCAGGAAATCGTGGTTCCGGGCTCCATCGCGAATCTGGGACCGGGCCTCGACACTCTGGGGCTCGCGGTGGGGCTGTATCTGCGGGTGAGGGTGACAAAAATTTCCTCGGATGGCCGCGGGCGGTTGAATTGCCGCTTCTGCGACGGACCGATCGGGGGACCGAACCGGATCCAGCAGGGCTACGACGCGCTCACGCCGGGCCGTCGTCGGCCGCCCTCGCTGGACGTGGAGGTGCGGAGCGACATCCCGTTGCGGGGGGGGCTTGGCAGCAGCGCCGCCGCGACGATTGCAGGCATCCGTCTTCGCGCGCTGGTCGACGGGAGGCGTTCCGGCGACGAGATCCTGTTCGCCGCGTCGAAGATCGAAGGGCACCCGGACAACGCCGCGGCCTCGGTCTTCGGGGGGGTGACGAGTTGCTGCAGTCGGGCGGACGGCACGATCGCGGTGGCCAGGTGGCCGTGGCCGTCCGGATGGCGGGTGATTGTCGCGACGCCGCGCGTCGAGCTCGCGACGGCCGTGTCGCGCCGCGCGCTGCCGAAGAAAATGCCGCTCGAGGACGCGGTGTTCAACATGCAGCATATCGCGCTGCTGTTGAGCGCGCTGCAGACGGGCAAGGTTGCCGATATGCGTGAAGCGCTGCAGGACCGCGCCCATCAGCCGTACCGCGAGGCGCTCGTGCCCGGGTTGCGCCGGCTGCTGGCGCTGCGTCATCCGGACGTGATCGCGAGCTGCCTGAGCGGTGCGGGGCCGACAGTCGCCGTCTTCGCCTCCGGCAATGCCCGGGGAGTCGAGGATCTGGTCAAGGCGGCGTACGCGAGGGATCGGGTTCCCTGCATGGTGAGGACTGTGAAGGTTCATCGGGAAGGTGATGCATGACGTTCATGACGGGGCTGCAGTGCCATCTGTGCGGCGCGAAGTATCCTGCCGAGGCGCTCTGGGTCTGCAGCGAGTGCCTGGGGCCTCTGGAAGTCGTCTACGACTACGCCGGGGTGCGCGAGGCGATGACGCGCGACGCCGTCGAGAGCCGGCCGCGCAATGTGTGGCGGTTCCGCGAGCTGCTGCCGATTGCCGGCGAGCCGCGCACCGGTTTCCACTCGGGCTGTACGCCGCTGGTCAGGGCGGATCGCCTCGCCCGAAGGCTCGGCCTGAGCGAGCTGTACATCAAGGATGATTCCGTCAATCATCCGACCCTCTCGTACAAGGACCGCGTCGTCTCGATGGCGGCGACGCGCGCCGTGGAGCTCGGGTTCACCACGTTCGGGTGCGCGTCGACTGGCAATCTGGCCAACAGCGTGTCGGCTCATGCCGCGCGGCTCGGGCTCGAATGCTACGTCTTCATCCCGTACGACCTCGAGCTCGGCAAGGTGCTCGGGTCCGCGGTGTTCAAGCCGCACGTCATCGGCGTCCGCGGGAACTACGACGACGTGAACAGGCTGTGCACGCAGATTGCGGAGAAGCACGGATGGGGGTTCGCCAACATCAATCTCCGCAGCTACTACGCCGAGGGGGCGAAGACGCTCGGCTTCGAAGTCGTCGAGCAGCTCGGATGGCGCTTCCCGAAGCACCTCGTCTCGCCGGTCGCGGGAGGCACCCTGCTGCCGCGGATCGCGCGCGGCTTCCGCGAGCTGAGGGAGATCGGCCTCGTCGAGGGGGAGCTGCCGCGAATTCACGCGGCGCAGGCCGCGGGCTGCGCGCCGGTCGTTCGCGCTCTCGAGGAGGGGCTCGAGTTTCCCGACCCCGTGAAGCCCAACACGATTGCGAAGTCGATCGCCATCGGCAATCCGGCGGATGGATTCCAGGTGGTCAAGACCGTGAAGGCGACAGGCGGGACCGGAGTGGCGTCGAGCGACGAGGAGATCCTCCAGGCGATGGACCTGCTGGCGGAGACCGAGGGCATCTTCACCGAACCGGCCGGGGGCGCGACGCTTGCGGGGGCCATGTCGCTGATTCGCCGTGGCGTCATTCCTGCCGGGGAGTCGGTCGTCGTCTGCATCACCGGGAACGGGTACAAGACCGCCGCCGAAACCGTGGGGCCCAGGCTGCCGGCGCGAATCGAGATCGGCCGGGCGCTGGCGGACTTCGAGGCGTACCTGCAGTCGGCGCCAGAGAAGACGCCCGCGCTTCCGCATGTCTGACGTCAAGCCCTCGCTTCCGGCTTCGGGCGGAAGGACATGCCGATGATCGCGCTTTCGGCCGGCTCCGTCCGGGCGATCCGGAATCACGGCGCCGCCGGGTATCCGCTCGAATGCTGCGGGGCGCTCCTTGGCAGCGAAGTCGCCGCGGACGAACGCCGCGTGAGCGAAGCGTGGCCGCTGACGAACGCAGCCGCGGCAACGCCCGAACGGAGATTCTCCGTCGCGCCCGCGGATTACCGGCGCGCTGAAGCGCGCGCGGCAGCATCGGGCGGCGCCCTGCTGGGCTTCTACCACTCGCACCCGGACGCACCCGCGCGTCCGTCCTCCGAGGATCTCGCCCACGCGTGGCCGAACCTCGATTACGTCATTGTCTCCATTGAGCGCGGTCAGCCGGGGGAAATCTCCTGCTGGCGCCTGCGCGAGGACCGTTCCGGTTTCGACCGGGAGGACATCACATGGCCCACCGAATTCTGATCCCCACGCCGCTGCGGCCGTTTGCCGGCAGGCAGGACGTTGTCGAAATCGACGGCGGCACCGTCGGAGAAATCCTGCAGGCGCTCGTGGCCCGGTACGGCGAGCTGAAGAAGCACCTGTACAACGAGGATGGCAAGCTCCGGAGCTTCGTCAACATCTACGTCAACGACGAGGACATCCGGCACCTCGATCGGGAGAAGACGCCCCTCAAGGCCGGCGACACCGTCAGCATCGTCCCCTCGGTCGCGGGCGGCATCGACGCGGTCGTGCAGCGCGAGGGGGAAGAACTGAGCCGCGACGAGGTGCAGCGGTACAGCCGGCACTTGATCATGCCGGAAGTCGGCATGGAAGGGCAGCGCAAGCTGAAGGCGGCCCGCGTACTCTGTATCGGCGCCGGCGGCCTCGGCGCTCCCGCGACCATGTATCTGGCTGCGGCGGGCGTCGGCACCCTGGGCATCGTCGACTTCGATACCGTTGACGCGAGCAACCTGCACCGCCAGATCATCTACGGCACTCCCGACGTGGGGCGGCGGAAGCTCGAGGCGTCTCGCGACCGGCTCACGGCGATGAATCCCTCCGTCACCGTGGTGATGCACGAGGTTGCGCTCACGTCGAAGAATGCGCTCGACGTGCTGCGGGACTACGACATCGTGGTCGACGGCACCGACAACTTCCAGACCCGCTATCTGGTGAACGACGCGTGCGTGCTGCTCGGGATCCCGAACGCCTATGGCAGCATCTTCCGGTTCGACGGACAGGCATCGGTGTTCGCCGTGAAGGGTGGGCCGTGCTACCGCTGCCTGTACCCGGAGCCGCCGCCGCCCGGCCTCGTGCCGAGCTGCGCCGAAGGGGGCGTGCTCGGCGTTCTGCCCGGGGTCGTCGGCATCATCCAGGCCACGGAAGCGATCAAGCTGATACTCGGTGTCGGTCAGCCGCTCATCGGCCGGCTGCTCCTGTACGACGCGCTCCAGATGCGGTTTCGCGAGCTGAAGCTGCGCCGGGACGTCGAGTGCCCGGTGTGCGGCGACAACCCGACCATCCGCGAGCTGATCGACTACGACGCGTTCTGTGGCGTGACGCCGCCGAGCGCAGCACCGGTCTCGGCAGGGATCCCGGAGGTGACGGCGGAGGAGCTGCACGCGCAGATCGACAGCGGGAAGGATGTGTTCATCCTCGACGTGCGCGAGCCGAACGAGTACCAGATCTGCCGGATCGCGGGATCGACGCTGATCCCCCTCGGGGAGGTGGCGGCGCGTTCCGCGGAGCTCGATCGCAATCGGGACATGGTCGTGCACTGCAAGATGGGCGGCCGCAGCGCCAGGGCCGTCGCCCTCCTGCAGGAGCGCGGCTTCACACGCGTGCGGAACCTGAAGGGTGGGATCCTGGCGTGGATCGACAAGGTCGATCCGACGCAGTCGAAATATTGATCGGGATCAAACACGGATAAGACGTGCTCGTCCGTGCGGGTCCGTGTTGCATCCGGCGGGGTTGGGCGGCGGCTCTACTTCCGGCGTTCGGGCAGGCGGCGTTCCGAGGGGCCGTCGTAGACGTGATCTTTCGGGTCGATCTGGCGCATGGGCTGCTGGCGGTCGCGTTCTTCCTGGGCCTGAGCGGCGATGCCGGGCACGCGCGAGATGATGAAGAGCGCATTCGCCACGTCGGGCGGCATGCCCAGATCGCCGCACACGGCGGCGATGGCCCCGTCGATGTTCACCGGCAGCGGCGGCCGATCGCCGCGCTCGGCGCCGAGCCGCATCTCGACGGCGCGAATCATCTGGATGTGACCGCCTTCGATTTCGAGTTCCAGCGCCATCTGGAACAGGCGCGCAGCGCGGGGGTCCCGGGTGTGATACCGGTGCCCGAAACCTGGAACCGCTTCGCCCGTTTCCTGCCAGCGGCTGACGATCTGTTCCGCCGCATCCTTGTAGGACTTCCCCTCCCGGACCAGCGCAAGACCGGCGTCCAGAAAGTGGATGCAGCTTTCGATGTCGCCGCCGTGGTAGCGCCCGAATCCCAGCACGCCCGCCGCGACACACGCGCGAAGCGGCGCGCCGGCGGTCGCGGTGTTCCGCGCCGCGAGCGTCGAGGGGGGAGTGGCGCCGTGGTCGATGAAGGACACGAGCATCGCTTCCATCAGCCGGCCGATCGCCGGCGTGGGACATTCTCCCATCAGGAGCAGGTAGATGGTTTCGCCGAACGTCAGGCGGCCCATCAGTTCATCCAGGGGGTAGCCGCGAACCAGTATCTTGTTCGGTTCGATGCCGGTGAGCGCTGTGCGCCACTTGCTGTCCGTCACCCGCGGGTGGCCGCGCCGCTCGGGTTTCTCGGTCGTCTGCTTCATGATGGGGCTCGTCCGCCGATTACTGCGTTCCGTACAGCCGGTCACCGAAGTCCCCAAGCCCCGGCACGATGAACTTGCGTTCGTTGAGCCCCTGGTCCACCACCGGCGTGAAGATCTGCACGTCGGGGTGGCGCCGCTCCACCAGCGCGAGTCCCTCCGGGGCCGCGACGATGCAGATCAACCGGATTTGGCGCGCGCCAGCCCTCTGCAGCAGATCGAGAGCCGAGACGGCGCTCCCCCCGGTGGCCAGCATCGGGTCGATCATCAGGACGAAGCTGCGGCTCAGATCGGAGGGCAGCTTCGAGTAGTACTGCGACGGGACGGCTGTCAGCTCGTCGCGCTGCAGTCCGATATGCCCGACGCGCGCCGACGGGATGAGCTCGAGGATCGCGTCCAGCATTCCGAGCCCGGCCCGCAGGACCGGCACCACGACGATGTCGGCGCTGATGCGCCGCCCTTCGGCCGGACCAAGCGGCGTGCCGACGGTGCCCGCCGCACTGGGCACGTCGCGAGTCGCTTCGGCCGCCAGGAGCAGGCTGATCCGCACCGCCACGCGGCGGAAGAGCGGCGGCGGCGTCGCGGCATCCCGGAGAGTAGCAAGCGCGTCGTGGACCAGCGGATGCGAGACCAGGTGCAGCGGCACCGGTTCACTATACAAGGGCGTCGGCAAAAGAGAAAAAGAGAAAGAGGATAAGATCAGCCGGTCCATGCTGCTCCGCATCCTGGTCGCGCTGCTGGCCGCAGGCTCATTCGGACTGGCGCAGCCAGGGCGCCGCGCTGTTTCGCTCATCGTCACGGGGGGCATCGTCGTCACCGTCGATCCTTCCGGGCGCGTGCTGTCGCCAGGGGCGGTCGCGATCGACGGGCGCGACATCGTGGGCGTCGACACGCCGGAGGCCCTGGCGGCGCGGTTCGAGGCCCGCGACTCGATCGATGCCACGGGGCAGGTGGTCCTGCCCGGTCTCGTCAATGCGCACACGCACGCGCCGATGGTGCTGTACCGCGGCCTCGCCGACGACCTCGCGCTCATGGAGTGGCTGCAGAAGTACATCTTCCCGGCCGAGGCGAAGACGGTCACGCCGGAGTTCGTCCGCGCCGGGACGCGGCTCGCCGCGCTCGAGATGATTCAGTCCGGTACCACGACCTACGCGGACATGTATTACTTCGAGGAGGAGATCGCGGCGGTGACGAGCGAGGCGGGGCTGCGCGGCGTGCTCGGCCAGACGATCATCCAGTTCCCCGCGCCCGACGCCAAGACTCCCATGGAAGCCCTGGCGCGGGCTGCGGCCTTCATCAAAAGGTTCCGCGGTCACGAATTGATCGTTCCGGCGCTCGCCCCGCACGCCATGTACACGCTCGATGCGAAGACGCTGAAGGCGGTGAGGGCCCTCGCGGACCAGGAGCGCGCCCCTGTCCTCATCCACCTCGCCGAAACCGCGGAAGAGGCACGGACCTCCGCGCGGCAGCATCGCATGTCGCCCACCCGGTACCTGGAGTCGCTCGCGTTCTGGGG
>JALZOC010000205.1 GCA_030857365.1 Acidobacteriota bacterium | reverse complement strand
CGGCGGCATCGTGATCATGAACATCATGCTGATGGTCGTGAGCGAGCGGACCCGCGAGATCGGCCTCCGGAAGGCTCTCGGGGCACGGCGGCGCGACATCGTCTGGCAGATCCTCACGGAGTCGGTGACCCTGTCGACCTTCGGCGGCCTGGTGGGCACGCTGCTGGGGTTCGGGCTCGCCCTCCTCATCAGCAAATTGTCGCCCCTGCCAGCATCCGTCGAAGTGTGGTCGATTGCGATGGGGCTCGGCATCACGGCGATCGTCGGGCTGTTCTTCGGGATGTATCCGGCGATGCGCGCGGCGTCGCTCGACCCGATCGAAGCGCTGCGGCGTGAATAGAGAAAGTCTGAAGTTCGAAGGCTGAAGTTCGAGCGCGCTGAAGTTCTCAGCCGGAAGCTGGGAGCTGGAAACTGGAAGCTGAATAAATGGCCGCTTTACGTGCGGGGCTGCTTCGCGAAATCGTGACGATGTCGATCCAGACGCTGCGCACGAGCAAGATGCGCTCGGCGCTGACGGTGCTTGGGGTCGTCATCGGCATCACCTCGATTGTCGGGATGACGTCGCTCATCCGCGGGTTCGACGAGTCGCTGCGCGAGTCGATGACCGCCGCCGGGCCGAACACGATCTACGTGCAGAAGATGGGGGCGATCAGCTGGGGATCCGGGAAGAGCTTCCGGGAGGTCATCAAGCGCCCCAACCTGACGATCGCGGATGCCAACGCGATTGCGCGGAACGCCCCCTCCGTGGCACTCGTCGACGTCTGGCTCGGGGTGATGGGCAACAACAGCCGCTCGCGCGTGTACTACAAGAACGAGCGGACGAAGCAGCTGACGATCTTCGGCGCGACCGAGAACTTCGCGGCCGTCAGCTTCACGCCGCTCGTGGTCGGCCGCTTCTTCGTCCCCGTCGAAGTCGAGCGCCGGCGGCAGGTCGTGGTTCTGGGACAGACGCCGTATCAGTCGCTCTTCCCCAACACCGACCCGATCGGCAAGAAGGTGCGCATCGGCGGCAACGAGTTCACCGTCATCGGGGTCGTCGAAAAGCGTCCGACTCCCGGCGGCTTCAACACGGGGGCGGATGATTTCGCCGTCATTCCGTACACGACGCACGAAAAATTCTACGGTCGCGTGCCGACCGGCAAGGGCAGCACGGGCAACTTCAACAATGCCATCCGTTCGGCCATGATCGCGATCATCCCGCGCGACGACGTGTCGCGCGATCAGGCGCTCGCCGAGGTCGAACAGGTGATGCGCATTCGGCACAACCTGAAGCTCGACGACCCGAACGATTTCGACCTCGTCACCTCCGATGCGATCCTGAAGATCTGGGATCAGATCAGCCAGGCAACCGTGCTGGCACTGGTCGTCATCTCGTCGATCGCGCTGATGGTCGGCGGCATCGGCGTCATGGCCATCATGATGATTTCCGTGACGGAGCGCACACGGGAGATCGGGGTGCGGAAGGCCCTCGGCGCACGCCGGCGCGAGATCCTCTGGCAGTTCCTGATCGAGGCGGCCTTCCTCACCTCCGCCGGCGGCGTCCTCGGGATCTTCTTCGGCAGCAGCCTCGGACTCGTCATCCACTGGCTGTCGGGCTTCCCGGTGTCGCTGCCCTGGTGGTCATTTGCCATCGGCATCGGCTTCTCGGCCACCATCGGAATCTTCTTCGGCCTGTTCCCGGCCATCAAAGCCTCGCGCCTCGATCCGATCGAGGCGTTGAGGTACGAGTAACTGACAGCTTTCAGCTACCAGCTTCCAGCTTCCAGCTACCAGCTTCCAGCTTCCAGCTTCCAGCTACCAGCTTCCAGCTACCAGCTTCCAGCTACCAGCTTCCAGCTTCCCTCCTTTCAACTGCTAGCACTGAACTTGCAGCGGCGATGCCGCTGAAGGGGACTTGCTTGCAGGATTACAGAAACCTCCTTGTGTGGCAGAAGGCGCACGAACTCGCAATGGCGACATATGGCATTTCTGCGCACCTGCGAAGTCCAGAAGCCTGGCCGCTCCGAGATCAGGTGTTCCGGGCGGCGGTTTCGATTCCATCCAATATCGCTGAAGGGGCAGGCCGGGGCTCGGATCTCGACTTCCGGAGGTTTCTCCGGCACTCGTTGGGTTCCTGTAACGAACTTGAGTATGATTTGCTTCTTGCCCGGGACCTCGGGTTCGTGCCGTCCGAACTGCACGCAAGCCTTTCCCAGCGACTCGAGGAAGTCCGGCGCATGTTGTCCGGCCTTGTGCGGCGCCTGTCGGCCAGGGAACTCCGGTGTTGAAGACCTGAGCTGGTGTCCGAGGCGGGCAGCTGAAAGCTCGAAGCTGGAAGCTGGAAGCTCCGGAGGTCTGCCATGAGAATCTACGACGCGTCTAGCATCCGAAACATCGCCCTGGTCGGCCACAGCGGCGCCGGCAAGACCCAGCTGCTCTCGGCGCTGCTGTTCGACGCGGGGGCGGTGAACCGCTTCGGACGCGTGGACGACGGCACCACGGTCACGGATTACGACGACGAGGAGATCGCCAGGAAGCACACGCTGGCGTGCAGCCTCGCGTATCTCGAGTGGAACAAGCACAAGCTCAACCTCATCGATACGCCCGGTATGGCCAACTTCCTGAGCGAGGCGAGAGCCGCGATCCGCGTCGCCGACGCGGCGCTGGTGGTCGTCGATGCCGTGCACGGCGCCGAGGTCTCGACCGAGAAGGTGTGGACGGCGGCCGAGGAGCAGCAGTTGCCGCGGATAATTCTGCTCAATCGGCTGGACCGTGACCGCGCAAGCCTGGAGCGCTCGCTCGAATCGCTGCGCGCGGTGTTCGGGCGATCGGTCGTGCCGCTTCAGCTGCCCATCGGCGAAGACCGGGGATTCCGAGGCGTAGTGGACCTGGTGTCGCTCAAGGCCTGGACGTTTGCGGACGACGAGAGCGGCAAGCCGTTACAGGCGGAGATTCCGGGCGTTCTGCAGGAGCCGGCACGCGCGGCACGCGAGGCGCTCATCGAGATGGTCGCCGAGGCGGACGACGCGTTGATGGAGAAGTTCTTCGACGCGGGCACGCTGACGCAGGAGGAGCTCGTCCTCGGGCTCAAGCGCGCGGTGCTGGCGGCACGCATCTTTCCAGTCCTGTGCGCGTCGGCGACGGCGAACGCCGGGATGCAGCCCCTGCTCGACGCGCTCGTGGCGTACGTGCCGTCCCCCGCCGAGCGGCCCGTCCGCGCACTCGACGTGCGAAGCGCCGCGGAGATCGCCGTGGCGCCTGGCGCGCCGGGTCCGGCATCCGCCTTCATCTGGAAGACCGTGGCGGATCCCTTTGCCGGGCGGATCACCATGTTCCGGGTGGTGACTGGTGCTCTCAAGGCCGATTCGACCGTGCAGAACGTGACGAGGCACACGACCGAGCGGCTCGGGCACCTCGTGCTGCTGCAGGGCAAGACCCAGACAGCCGTCCCTGAAATCAAGGCGGGGGATCTCGGAGCCGTCGCCAAGCTGAAGGACAGCCAGACCAACGATCTCCTTGCCGACAGGGAGCTCCCCTTCAGCCTCCCGCCCATCGCCTTCCCGGAGCCCGTCCTCTCGTACGCGATCGAGCCGAAAAGCCGCGGGGACGAGGAGAAGATCAGCACGGCGCTCCATCGGCTGCAGGAGGAGGATCCGACGGTCCGCTACACGCGCGATGCGCAGACGAAGGAGCTCCTGATCGCCGGGCAGGGGCAGTCGCACATCGAGGTGACCGTCGCGAAGCTCAAACGGCGGTTCGGCGTCGAGGTCCTGTTGAAGCTGCCGCGGATTCCCTACCGCGAGACGATCACCGCATCGGTCGAGGCGCACGGCCGGCACAAGAAGCAGACGGGTGGCCACGGCCAGTTCGGCGACTGCAAGGTGAAGTTCGAGCCGCTGCCGCGCGGCAGCGACTTCGAGTTCGCGAACGAGATCTTCGGGGGAGCGATCCCGCGGCAGTTCGTCCCCGCGATCGAGAAGGGCATCCAGGACGCCCGGTTGCGCGGGTTCCTGGCGGGCTATCCGATGGTCGATTTCCGCGCGACGGTGTTCGACGGATCGTTCCACGCCGTCGACTCGAACGAGCTGTCGTTCAAGATGGCCGGGTCGATCGCGTTCAAGGACGGGATGTCCCGGGCGCGGCCAACGCTGCTCGAGCCGGTCATGGACGTCGAAGTGTACGCGCCGAGCGACTATGCGGGAGACCTGATGGGAGACTTGAACAGCCGGCGGGGGCGCATCGGCGGCATGGACACGCGCGGGACGGCGACCATCATCCGCGCGAAGGTGCCGATGTCGGAGATGCTGACGTACGAACAGCACCTCACCTCAGCGACCGGCGGGCGCGGCTCCTATCATATGGAACTCTCCCACTATGAGGAGGTGCCGTCGCATCTCCATGGGAAAATCATTGCGGCCTCGCGCGCGGAGCGGGGGCAGGAAACGGAAGAGCAAGTCTGAAGTTCAAACTTTCCCTTACGCGCCGCCGGACTTGCGGGGGGCTCTCGGTGCGGAGGCCTTGCCCTTGGTCGTGGCGCGGCCGCTCTTGTCGCTCTTCAGCTGCCGCGCGGGTTTGGCCTTGTTCTCGGTCGGCTCGTCCGCGCCTTCCTCCCCTTCGGCCTTCTTCCCGCGCAGACGCTCGGCCGCGGCCCGAAGCCGGCCGCCCACGCCCTTCGGCTTCGCCTTTGCCGTGGATGCGGCCTTCTCGGCTTCCGCATTGGGGTTGAACTCGCTTCCGACGAGCTCGATCTGCGCCACTTCGGCGCTGTCCCCCCTGCGGTAGCCGATCCGCAGGATGCGCGTATAGCCGCCGGGCCTGCCCTCGAAGCGTGGCGCAATGGTGTCGAACAGCTTGCCGACGACGTCGCGGTCCTGGATGTCGCGAAGGACCAGCCGGCGGGCATGCAGCGACTTGCCATTCGCGTCGCCTGCCGCGAGTCCGCGCTTGGCCAGCGTGATGATCCGCTCGACGAACGGCCGCAGTTCCTTCGCCTTGGGCACCGTCGTTTCGATGCGCTCGTGCAGGATGAGCGCGGCGGCCTGATTGCGCAGCATGGCGATGCGGTGCTCCGTAACCCGCCCGAGCTTCCGGTGACTGACTCTGTGACGCATGGTGTCCTGATCCTGACTTCGATTGAGTCGAATAGCTGTCAGCCGTCAGCTCTCAGCTATCGGTGAACCCCTCGGTTCTGTCCCTGATCGCTGAAAGCTGACAGCTCCTGGCTGCTACTCCTGGGCGTGTGCCGCCGGCTGGTCCAGCCGCATCCCGAGGCTCAGGCCCATGCCGGAGAGAATCTCCTTGATCTCGTTCAGCGACTTGCGGCCGAAGTTCTTCGTCTTCAGCATCTCCCCTTCGGTCTTCTGCACGAGCTCGCGGATCGTCCGGATATTCGCGTTCTTGAGGCAGTTGTAGGAGCGGACCGACAACTCGAGCTCCTCGACGCTCTTGTCGAGATTCTCGTTGAGCGCCGCCCGCGGCGTATCGGCGAGGGCGTCGCCCTGCAGGTCGCCCGCCTCTTCGAGGTTGATGAAGATGTTGAGATGGTCGCGGATCAGCTTGGCCGAGAGCGACACGGCATCGCGCGGCGTCACCGACCCGTTCGTCCACACGTCGACGGTGAGCTTGTCGTAGTCGGTCGTCTGGCCGAGGCGCGCCGCCTCGACGAGGTAGTTGACCTTCTTGACCGGGGAGTGCACCGAGTCGATCGGAATCCACCCGATACCGAGGTCCTCGTCGAAATTCTTGTCGGCCGAGACATA
>JALZOC010000204.1 GCA_030857365.1 Acidobacteriota bacterium | reverse complement strand
AAAAGGAGCAGTCTTCGGAAGCCAGCCAGCAGATGAGCGCCGCGAGCTCGTCCACCTCGACGAATCTCCCCATCGGGATGCGGGAGAGCATGTAGTCGATGTGCTCCTGCTGCATCTGCGCGAAGATCTCGGTATTCGCCGCCGCCGGCGTGACGCAGTTGACCAGCACGTTCCGCGTCGCGAGCTCCTTCCCGAGCGATTTCGTGAGCCCGATGAGACCCGCCTTGGATGCGCTGTAGTGGGACGCGTTCGGATTGCCTTCCTTGCCGGCGATCGACGCGACGTTGACGATGCGGCCGTACCCGCCCGTGAGCATGTGGGGAATCACCGCGCGGCACGCCAGGAAGGAGCCGACCAGGTTGACGTCGATGACCCTGCGCCACACGTCCGGGTCGAGCTCCCAGGTCGGCCCGTTGCCCCCCGCGATCCCGGCGTTGTTGACGAGGATGTCGATTCGGCCGTGAGCCGCGATCGTCGTCGTCGCGGCGGCTTCGACCGACGCCCAGTCCGTGAGCTCGACACGCACCGAGGAGACCGTTCCATGTGACGACAGATCGCGCCGCGCGGCGTCCGCCTTCTCGCCGTCCACGTCCCAGACCGACACGACGGCTCCCGACTGCAGGGCCCGGCGCGCGGCCGCGAATCCGATGCCCCGCGCGGCGCCGGTAATCACCGCGACGCGGTTCTTCAAGTCGAGTTGATTCATCGGGGATCCAGACTGCCGCGGAGCAGTCGGAACAGCGGTCCCGCACAGACAATCGGATTCATCAGTTCTCCTCGTGGACGGATTATCCACGATCGCGGCGGGCCGGATCCCCCACTGGTAGAATGACGAATGCCGCGAGTCCTGGCCGCCCTGCTGCTCCTGGTCGCGGTCGCTGGGGTCTCCGGGGTACACGGGCTGTCACCGCGGCCCGCCGACCTGCAGGAGCTGCCGCCGATTGCCCCCGTCGCGCCGCTGCTCCCGCCGTTCGACGAATGGCTGGCGGCCGTGCGCGAGGAGGCGTCGACGCGGGGCATCCGTCCCGAGATCCTCGATCAAGCGTTTGCAGGCGTCCAGCCCGTCGCGCAGATTCTCGAACGCGACCGATCCCAGGCGGAGTTCACGCTCGATCTGGAGGCCTACCTGAAGCGTCGCCTCACGGCGCCGACCGTCCGTACGGCGCAGGAGATGTACACCCGGCATCGCGCGCTGCTCGCGCGGATCGCGAAACGGTACGCGGTCAATCCGCGCATCCTCGTCGCCGTGTGGGGGCTGGAGTCGAACTTCGGGCGGTTCACGGGCGTGCGCGCGACGATCCCGACGCTGCTGACGCTCGCGTACGACCCGCGGCGCGCCGTCTTCTTCCGCGCGGAGCTGTTCAGCGCGCTCGAGATCCTGAACCGGGGGGATATCGAGCTGGAACGCCTGAAAGGGTCATGGGCCGGCGCGCTGGGGCAGCCGCAGTTCATGCCGTCGAGTTATCTCGAGTACGCGCAGGACTTCGACGGCGATGGCCGCCGTGACATCTGGAGCTCCCAGGCCGACGTCTTTGCGTCCATTGCGTACTACATGCAGCGCCACGGATGGACCGACGGCGAGCCGTGGGGCCGGGAGATCCGGATCCCCGCCGCCCGCAGAGCACACGCGCTCGGGCTGCCGCGAAGGACGACCGGGTGCCGTGCTGCGCGCCTGATGACGCCCCCGCGGCCGCTGACGGCGTGGCGAAAGGAAGGATTCCGCACGGCCAGCGGCCAGCCCCTGCCGGCCAGTGCGATGCCCGCCTCGCTCGTCCAGGCCGGGACGCGAAGCTTCCTGCTCTACGCGAATTACGACGCCCTCCTCGGCTACAACTGTGCGCACACCTACGCGTTGAGCGTGGGGCTTCTCGCCGACCGGCTCCGCTAGTCATTCGCGAGATCGTGCCGCTTCCGCCCAGGCCCCCTGGCACTTTGGCACCCTGTTAGCCCTGGCGCAAAGTTTGCGAGTCTCGCGCCGGAGGCTGGAATGGCAGACGAAAAGAAGGAAAACGACACGTCCGAATACTCCTCGTCGAAAGCGCCGGAAACAGCGGAGCATGTCGAGGAAATCGCCTCGCACCCGGACGGGCGGCTCCTGCCGGGCGGGCGTCGTGGAACGCCGGACCCCACGGGTATGCCGGGGCTCGATCGGGAGCAGGTGCCCAGCGAGGCACGAGCGGACGAGACGAAGCGCAGCGACTGAGAGACGCTGCGGCGTCAGGGCGAACCGCCGGACCTCGGGAAATTCAACCGCCGGCAGGGCGGCCGAGACCCGCCTGCCTGGTCGTTGCCGGTTCGATGAGCGCAAGCGACGCGAACGTGGCGGCCCCAACGACGACGAAGAGCGCGGCCGGGGCGTCGTGGGGGCCGGCCATCAGTGCGGCCGCCGCGAGCCACGCCGTACCGAGCAGGGCATCGGCGCCGAGCACCGCGGGAAACAGGCGTGCGCGGTGGCGGTCCAGCATCTCCGGGTGCACCCGCGACGTGAACCAGAGATTCAGCCGCAGCGTGACGGACACTGTCGCGAGCATCAGCGCCACGAGAAAGATCGCCGAGCCATATGGGCGGGGCATCCACTCACGGATCAGCCACACCGCCGCAGTCATCGACGAATTGAGCACCGCCACCACGACCTGGTGGCACTGCCACCACCAGAGCGGGATTCCACCAGCGGGCGGCGGCGTCGCACCCGCTTCCAGAGCCCGGAGGTCGGCAAGGAGCGCCAGCGCGGACGCGTAGCGTTCGGCGGGCGCCGCCCGCATGCACCGCCGGACGATGCGATCGAGCCCCGGTAGCGGCAGGCTGCACGACAAGGGGGCCGATCCTCCGCCCATCAGCTCCGTCATCCGCGCAAGCGCCGCGGCAGGATCCCTGCCGAAGGGATGTTCCGCCGTCGCGAGCTCCCATGCCAGCACCCCGAACGCGAACACGTCCGCCCGCGCGTCCACTTCGCCGCCGCCCAGTTGTTCCGGCGCCATATAGCCGGGCGTTCCGAGGGCGACGCCGTCCTCCGTCAGACGGGTGAACGATGGCGCGTCGCTCGATGCCGCCGTCCTCGCGAGTCCGAAGTCGAGAACCTTCAGCTGCCCATCGGTCCGCCTGATGACGTTCTCCGGCTTGAGGTCGCGGTGGACGATCCCGCGCTCGTGCGCCCCGGCGAGCGCCGTCGCGATGTCGACCAGGGTAGGCAGCAAACGTTCTCGCGGGAGCGGACCATCCCGGAGCTCTTCGCGCAGCGTGCGGCCGTCCACGTACTCCGAGACGATGTAGAGCTCGCCGTCGATCTCTTCGAGTGCGAAGATCGTGGCAATGCCAGGATGGGAGAACGCGGCCGTGGAGCGCGCCTCGCGCGCGAGCCGTTTGCGGCGGACCGGGTCACGCGTGTACTCCGGCGTCAGCGCTTTCAGCGCGACGGTGCGGCCGAGCCGCTGGTCCTGGGCCGCGTAGACCACTCCCATGCCTCCGCGCCCGATCTCCTGCAGCACGCGATAGGGGCCGAGTTGCCGGCCGGTCAAGGACGCAGCCGGTTCTCCGAGAATCAGATCCGCGGCCACGCCCCATGCGGGTTCGTCCAGGAAACCGGTCGCCTTGTGATGGCTGCCGAGCAGCGTCTGAACCTCCCGCAGCAGGTCGGGGTCCCCCGCCGTGGCGCTGCGGAGAAACACCTCCCGCGTGAACGCATCGCGCTCGAGGGCCGCGTGGAAGAGCTCGTTGATCTGCTGCCACCGCGCGGGAGTCACGCGTGCGAGTTGCCCTCCAGCTCGCGTGCCAGCCAGGCACAGGCGACGGTCCAGTGACGCTTGACCGTCGCGGGGGAGATGTTCATCGCCTCCGCCGTCTCCTCGATCGTGAGCCCGCCGAAAAACCGAAGCTCCACGAGGCGGGCCTGCTCGGGGTCGAGCGCCTCGAGCCGCTCCAGTGCCTGATCGAGCGCGATCAGGTCGATCGACCGCTCCCCCCCGCCGACGAGTGCCTCGTCGAGCGTCACGCGCTGACGCTCGCCGCCGCGCTTCCGGGCGTCCCGGGCCCGGGCGCGCTCGATCAGGATCTGCCGCATCGAATGCGCCGCGATCGCGCAGAAATGCGCGCGGTTCTGCCACCGGCCGGGCTTGTCCTTCAGCAGCCGCAGGTACGCCTCGTGCACGAGGGCGGTCGGCTGCAGCGTGTAGCCCTGGCGCTCGCGGCGCAGGTACGCCGCCGCCAGCCGGCGGAGCTCCTGGTACACGATCGGCAGCAGCGTCTCGAGCGACTGCCGAGCGCCCTCCTGCATCAGGCCCGCTGAATCGTGACGCGGTTCATCACGACAGGCTTGACCGGGCGGTCCTGCCGTGTCGGGACGGCGCCGATCTTCTGGACGATCTCGAGCCCCTCCACCACCTCGCCGAACACGGTGTGCCGGTTGTCGAGATGCGGGGTCGGGCCGAGCGTGATGAAGAACTGGCTGCCGTTCGTGTTGGGCCCGGCGTTCGCCATCGAGAGGATCCCGGCGCCCGTGTGGCGGCGGGTGGGATGGAACTCGTCGGCGAAGTTGTAGCCCGGCCCCCCGGTCCCCGTGCCCAGGCGGTCGCCTCCCTGGATCATGAAGCCGCTGATGACGCGGTGAAACGACACGCCGTCGTAATACGGGGCCTTCTTCTTTTCACCGGTCGCGGGATCGCGCCACTCCTTCGTGCCCTCGACGAGGCCGATGAAATTGGCGACGGTATTCGGCGCCTCCTTCTCGAACAACCGCACCGTGAAGGCCCCTTCAGTCGTCTCGAAACGTGCGTAAGTACCGGATTCCACGCGTGATCTCCTTCCGGCTCGCAGCCGGATCCGCCTTGACACAAGACGTGGACTGCTGAGGCGGTGGACGCCTTCGCCCGCCCGCGGCCGGGAACCCCGAATTATAGGCCGAACCCGCCCCGCCCCGCGATTCCCGCGCCGCTACGACCTTCTTCGTCGACACATACGAAGGTGTTGGTAGATCGTGGCGCCATGCCCACGACGAAGCTGCCACGCCCTACGTCGAAAATAGCTCGGTGCACAGCTGTTAGCTGACAGCTGACAGCTGAGAGCTGCCTGGCTACCACAGCGCCGGGTGCTTCGTGTGCCACGTCGTGCCGCGTTCAAAGGCGAGCGCGGCCCGCAGCATGGTGGCCTCGTCATAGAGCCGCCCCGTCACCATGAGCTCCACCGGCGCGTTGTCGATGAAGCCTGCCTTCAGCGCGACGGCGGGATGGCCGGTCAGGTTCGTGACCCCGAGCGTCGCGCTTCCGGTGGGCGACAGGAGAATGTCGTACCGGGTCATGAGCCGGTCCATCTCTCGCATCAGCAGGGTGCGCGCCCGCTGAGCGCGTATGTATTCGACCGCCGGCACGAAGCGGTGCGTCCGGAACGCGTTCGGCCAGTTGTTGAGCGACGGATCGTTGATGCCGCTGCTTCGGGTGAGATCGTCGAATGCCGCCGCCCCCTCCGTGCTCAGGATGAACGAAATCGCGCCGGCGATCTCCGTGATGGCGTCGGGGAGCTCGACAGGCTCCGGGTTCGCTCCCGCCTTGCGATAGACGTCGAGAACGTTCAAGAAGATCTGCTGGCGCGCCTCGCGGACGCGCGGTCCGTCCGGAGCTGTCGCAATCGGGGGACCGGGAGGGCCGCCCGGCGCGGCGGCGGCGCTTTCAGAACGCGGTTCCGGGCTGAACTCCGCGCGCACGTATCCGACGCGCAGCTTCGACAGCGGCGCGCCGGAGCCCCAGGTGAACG
>JALZOC010000014.1:7385-15204 GCA_030857365.1 Acidobacteriota bacterium | reverse complement strand
CCTCGCGGTTCTGCAACTGAGAAGAGAGCCGAAAATATTTCGGGGGACGTGCGCGAGGTTGACGCAGCGGATGCTGAGCGCGGCTAGAGACAGCAAGAGGCCGCCAGATACGGGCGACCTCTTGGTCCAACTAATCCTGTGGCACAGGCTTACAACGACCTGCCGAAAGGTGAGGACCCGAGTATGGATCGCTGGAGGGCGGTCAGACTCGTGCGATCACCTCGGCTCCGCCCATGTAGCTGCGCAACGCGTCCGGCACCCTGATCGAGCCGTCCGCCTGCTGGTAGTTCTCCAGGATGGCGATGAGCGTGCGGCCCACCGCGAGCCCCGATCCGTTCAGCGTGTGGACGAACTCCGCTTTGCCCGTCCCCGCGGGGCGGAACTTGATGTTGGCGCGGCGCGCCTGGAACGCCTCCGTGTTGCTGCAGGACGAAATCTCGCGATACGTCTGCTGGCTCGGCAGCCACACCTCGATGTCGTACGTTTTTGCCGAGGCGAACCCCATGTCCCCCGTACACAACAGCATCGTCCGATACGGCAGCTCCAGCCGTTTGAGCACCTCTTCGGCGTTGCGCGTCAGCGATTCCAGCTCGTCGTGCGACTGATCCGGGTGGCTGAACTTGACGAGCTCCACCTTGTCGAACTGGTGCTGGCGGATCAACCCGCGGACATCGGCGCCGTACGAACCAGCCTCCGACCGGAAGCACGGAGTGTATGCCGTATAGCGCAGCGGCAGCGTGCGGCCGTCGAGGATCTCGCCCCGGTGGAGGTTCGTCAACGGAACCTCGGCCGTGGGGATCAGATACAGGTCCCACTCACCCGCGATCTTGAAGAGATCCTGCTCGAACTTCGGCAGGTTTCCCGTGCCGCGCAGCGCGTCCGCGTTGACGAGGAATGGCGGCTCGACCTCGAGGTACTCGTGCTCGCGGGTGTGAAGGTCGAGCATGAAGTTGATGAGCGCGCGCGCGAGTCGCGCGCCGCCGCCGAGCAGGACCGAGAACCGCGACCCGGACATCCTGGTGGCGCGTTCGAAGTCGAGGATGCCAAGGGCGACGCCCAGGTCCCAGTGCGGCCGCGCCTCGAAGTCGAGCGACGGGGGATTCCCGTGGCGCCGAACCTCCACGTTGTCGCCGGCGCCGGCCCCGACGGGAACGCTCGCGTGCGGAAGATTCGGGATGGTCATGAGCAGCGCGGTGCGCTGCTGCTCGACGGCGTCGACCTGCACCTCGAGGTGCCGGATCTGCTGCGCACGGGCCTTGTTGGCGGAAAAAATGGGCGACGGATCGAGTCCCTGCCGCTTGGCGCGCGCCACCTCGTCGCCGGCTGTATTCTGCTCGCGCTTCAGTCCCTCCATTTCAGGAATGAGGCGCCGCCGGCGCGCTTCGAGCGACGCGATCTGCTCGAGATCGGCGTCGGGGTCGAGGCCGCGAGTACGCAGCCCCACCCGGACGGCTTCGAGGTGATCGCGCACGTACGCGGGGTCGAGCATGCATGAATCGTATATCGGAACGGCCGCGCCTACCGTGACGCGGGGCTCCTGAAGTACGATGCTCCAGCCGTTCGCGCGGGACTTGGCTTGGATTCGGGAGTCAGCAGAGAGATGAGCAGCACGATTCGCAAGGCGGTCTTCCCCGCCGCGGGCCTCGGCACGCGGTTCCTGCCGGCCACCAAGGCGCAGCCCAAGGAAATGCTGCCGCTGGTCGACACGCCGATCATCCAGTACGGCGTCGAGGAGGCGCTCGCGTCCGGCGTCGACAACATCATCCTCGTGACCGGGCGGGGCAAGAATGCGATCGAAGATCACTTCGACGTGTCCGTGGAGCTCGAGACGTTCCTCGAGGCACGCGGCAAGAAGGAGCTGCTCGCGCAGATCCGGAAGATCTCGAACCTGATCAACTTCTCGTACGTGCGCCAGGGGGAGCCGCTCGGCCTCGGCCACGCTGTCCTGGTCACGCGACACCTGGTGGGGGACGAACCCTTCGCCGTGATCCTGGGCGACGATGTGATCGACGCGAATCCACCGGCGCTGCGGCAGATGATCGACGTGTTCGACGAAGTGAACGGACCCGTGCTCGCCATCGAGCGCGTGCCGCGCGAAGACGTCAGCTCCTACGGAATCATCGACGCGGAGGAAATCAAGCCGGGGGTCTACCGCATCCGCGATCTCGTCGAAAAGCCCCCCCGGGACGAAGCGCCGTCGGACCTGGCGATCATCGGGCGCTACATCCTCACGCCCGACATCTTCCCCGCCCTCGAGGCGACGGTGACCGATCGCACTGGTGAGATCCAGCTGACCAACGGGCTCCGCCACCTGCTGAAATCCCGGCCGATCTACGGGTGCCGGATCGACGGCGTCCGGCACGATACGGGGAACAAGCTCGGGTTCCTGAAAGCGGTCGTCTATTTCGCGCTGCGGCGGCCGGATCTGGCGGAACCGTTCCGCGAATATCTCCGGTCGATCGATCTGGAGGACGCCCGCCGGCCGCGCTAGTTGGCTTTCGTGTCCTTCGCGGCAGCGGGAGCCGGCGCGCTCGACGCGTCGGAGGACGCGGCGCGGTCCGACTTGCCCCCGGTGTCCGATTTGCCGCCAGCCTCGGATTTCCCCCCCGTCTCCGACTTCCCGCTCGAATCGGGCTTCGCACCGGACTCTGACTTGCCCCCGGAGTCTGACTTCCCCCCGGCGTCCGACTTGCCGCCTTCGGCTTTCTCCGCCCCCTTCTTGTCTGCCTCGGTGCCGGTCTTCTTGGCGTAGTCGGTGATGTACCAACCCGTGCCCTTGAACTGAATGGCCGGAGAGGAGGGCATCCGGGCGACGGGGCCCCCGCCACACGCCGGGCACGTGTTAGGCCCGGGGTCCGAAAACTTCTGAATTTTCTCGAAGCGATGCGTGCACTTGCCGCACTGATATTCGTAAAGAGGCATGAACCGTCCTGACTTGCGTATCAATCCCGGCGTTCGGATCCGGCGCGCCGGGCTTACAGCATCTCCCCGTTCTGTTCGCCGAGCATGAGCGCCCGGTGCAGCCACAGGGGCACGGTGCCGTTGGCAAGCAGCGCATCGTGGAACCCGCGGAGCGAGTACGCCGCGCCCGCGTGCGCCTGATAATCCTCCCGAAGCTTCAACACCATCAGCTTGCCGATCGTGTAGAGAATGTACCCGGGATCGAACGTCCCGCGCTCCGCTTCGCGCCGCGCGCTCCCCTCTTCGAGAAACGCCTCCTCCCGGAAGAATCGCACACCCTGCTCGACGGACATGTCTTCGCAGTGGAGGCGGATGCCGACAATCAACCGGCACAGGCGGATGAGCGCCTCGGAGAGCTGACCGAGGCGAACGGCATGGTCGTTCTTCCGGAAGCCTTCGTCCACCATCATCTGCTCGCAGTAATGCGCCCAGCCCTCGACGAAGGCCGTCGATGAGAACAGGATCGACTTGCGGAGCTTGGACTCGACCTGGCGCAGGTGCTGGTAGTGCAGAAAATGGCCGGGGAACACCTCGTGGATGGAGATCGACCAGAGGGCGCCGTAGCTGAAGTCGCGGAGGTGCTCGTCCTGCCGATCGGCGGGCCACGAGGGCTCGACGTCGGTGATGTAGTAATAGGCGCGCAGCGGCCGCACTTCGAACGGCCCCGGGGTCCACATGCTGGCGAAGGTCCAGCGATAAAAGCGGGGCGTGGGGGCCACTTCGACCGGGGCGCCCGGCGGGATGGTGATGATCCGCTGGCGCTTGATGAAGTCGACGATCTCGGCCAGTTGCTGCTGCGCGACCGGCACCAGCTGGCCGGCCCGCGGGTGGTCGTCCTTTGCCTTGGTCCATGCCGCCAGGGGGTCGCCGCCGTTCAGGCGCGACGCGACCCGCCGGAATGCCTCCTGGGTCGCGCGAAGCTCGCGCGTCCCGATGGCCAGCAGACGGTCGGCGCCGAGCGTGAGGCCCTCGTCCAGGCGCAGCTTCTGCTCGAACCGCTCCCGGCCGAGCCGGAAGGAACCTTTGCTCCGGGGTGCGAGATCCTTCTCCAGGTAGTCGATATAGGCCCCGATCGAGCGGGTGGCTTCCGTCGAGGCGTCCGCCAGGTCGCCGAGCAGGTGGAGGTCGCTCAGGTCGCCGAACGCGCGGGGCAGGTCCTCGTCGATGAACCGGAGCGTTCCGCGCATGCTCTCGAGGCCGACTTTCACGAAGATTCCGGGTGGATCCTTGATGTTCTCCCGGGCGGATCCGATGACGCGCGGGATCTGGCGGAGCTTCGACAGCACGCGGCGGGCCCGCTCGGCGAGCGGGGCATACTCGAACAGCGCCTGGCCGGCAAGGCTGGTCGCCAGGAGGTCGGCGTAGTGCTGTGGACTGCGCTCCCACGTGCGGACCTCTTCCAGTTCGAAGAGCCGGGCCCGGATATTCGCGTCGAGGGCGGGGCGCTCGAGCCGTTCGGTGCCCGTCAGGCGGGCCGGGTCGATCGCCCCGAGGCGGCGCGCAAACCCGCCAAGATCACGGACCTGAGCCTCGATCCCCTGCCGGCTCACGTCCTCGAGAAGATCGTCGTGCAGGTGGACGCCGTCGAACGTCGCGTTGGTGGGTTGAACCTCGTACAGGTACGACAGGTATTCGTCGACGAAGTGCGGCAGTGGTTCGGCTGAATACATTTGGTACAATCGGCGCGTCAGACATGCCCGGCACCCTCTATGTGGTCGCTACACCCATTGGCAACCTCGAGGATGTCACGCTGCGGGCCCTCCGCATCCTGCGGGAAGTTTCACTCATCGCGGCGGAGGATACCCGCCGGACCGCGCGGCTCCTTCAACACTACTCCATCTCGACGCGCACGACGAGCCTGCACGAGCACAACGAGCGGACCCGGACGCCGGGGCTCATCGCGCGGCTCGAGGGGGGAGAATCCATTGCGCTGGTGACGGATGCGGGCACTCCCGTGGTCTCCGATCCGGGCACTCACTTCGTTGCGGCGGCCCACGCTGCCGGAATACGGGTCGAGCCGATTCCTGGCGCGAGCGCAATCCTGGCCGCGTTATCCGCGTCCGGGTTGCTTCGCGGGGAGTTCCTGTTTGCCGGGTTCCCGCCAAGTAGGGCAAACGCCAGAGAAAATTGGTTTGCGTCTCTGGCGGCCGAGACCCGGACCATCGTTCTATATGAAGCGCCGCACCGTATTCGGGCAACCCTGCAGGCCATGCAGGCGGCGTTCGGGGACAGAATCATTGCGGTGGCGCGCGAGCTCACCAAGACACACGAACAGTTGGTCGTAAGACCAATATCGTACTTTACTCCTGACCATCTTCCCGAACGAGGTGAGTTCACCTTGGTCGTATCAGGCGCCATGCCGGGTGCGCCGGCGGAAATGGTGCCCGAGCCCCGGGCAATGGCTGCCGAGTTTGGTCAAATGACCACTATCGGAGGAAAGTCTCGGCGCGAAGCGCTCAGGTCGTTGGCCAAAAAGTACGGACTGCCGGCTCGAGACGTGTTCGGCTTTCTTGAAGAAGCGAAACGCTTGGCCGAATGACCAAAGGGCGGTGGCGTCGGTGGCGCGGCGCCGATGCTTGACCCCTCTCGACATGTTTTGTTACTGTCGCATGCCGGGCCCAGCCCGTCAGGAGGCGAATGGCAAAGCAGCGTCAGTCGGGCAGGTCGATCGCCAAGCGATCCCGCAAGCCGGCTGCAGTGAAGAAGGGGACTGTCCGGACCAAGGCCGCTCGCCCGCCTCGCAAAGCCGCCGCGAAGCCCCCGGCGCCGAAGCGCGCCTCCCGCAAGGCAGCTCCGGACAAGCGCACGCCACGCCCAGCAAAGCCCCGGACAGCTCCGCCGGTCCGCGCCGGACGCCCCCTGCCCCGCGGCACGGCACCCCCGCCTCCTCCCGCGCCGGCGCCTGCACCGCCGCCCCGCAAGCCCGGGTTTTACGAGGCTGTCGCCATCTACGAGCGCGGCGTCCAGGCCTTGCAGCGGCATGATTACGACGGGGCGGCCGGGTTCTTCCGCACTATCCTCGACAAGTATCCGGAGGAGCGCGAGCTGCTCGAGCGCGCCCGGCTGTACCTCCGTGTCTGCGAACGGGAAACCGCGCGGCAGCCTGCCGGGCCGAAGACCGCGGCCGAGCGCGTCTACGCTGCCACTGTCGCGCTCAACTCGGGCGACCCTTCCGGCGCGCTCGACCACCTGCAGCGCGCCATCGGCGAGGACCCGGAGAGCGACCACGCGCATTACATGATGGCGGTGGCGCTCGGGACGCGGGGGCGAACGGAGGAAGCCCTGAATCATCTCCGGCGGGCCATCGGCCTGAATCCGGACAATCGTGGCCTGGCCCGCGAAGACCCCGATCTCGAGTCAATCCGCACCCATCAGAGCTTCGGGGCGGCCCTCAACACGCCGGCCCTGCCAAACCGCCGCCGGCCAGCCCGCCGCCACTGAAACCCGGCGCCGTGCGCCGGCCAGGGGCTACACTTGCGAGCCACCCATGCCAGACGCTTCCCCGATCCACGTCGTCGTACTCGCGGCCGGCAAGGGGACGCGCATGAAGTCCGCGCTGCCGAAGGTCCTGCACCGCGCCGCGGGGCTCCCACTCATCGAACATGTGCTCCGGGCCGCGCACTCGCTCTCCCCCGACGCCATCGTGGTCGTCGTCGGCCACGGCGCCGATCGCTTGAAGGAGGCCGTGGGAGAACGGCTGGGCCTGTCGTTTGCAGTGCAGGAGCCGCAGCTCGGGACTGGCCATGCACTGCTGCAGGCGGAGCCGCTGCTGGGTGGGGCGGCCGGCACGGTGGTTCTGCTGTCGGGTGACGTGCCGCTGCTCGGGGCGGCCAGCCTGGCGGCCCTGATCGATGCCCACCGGAAGCGCAGGGCCGCGGCCACCGTGATGACGGCGGTGGTGCCGTCCCCCGACGGATACGGCCGTATCGTGCGCGGCGACGACGGCGAGATGGCGGCCATCGTAGAACACAAGGATGCCTCCGCCTCGGAGCTGGGGATTCAGGAGATCAACAGCGGCATCTACGCGTTCGACCTCGCGCCGCTGTTCGGGGCGCTGCGCGAAATCGGATCCTCCAACGCGCAGGGAGAGTATTACCTGCCCGACCTGATCAGGATCTACCGCGCGCGCGGGCTGCCCGTGGAAACCGTCGCGCTGAAGGACGCCCGTGAAATCACCGGCGTGAACAGCCGGAAGGAGCTGAGCGAGGTGGATGCGATTCTCAGGATGAGCAAGATCGACGCCCTGATGTCCTCGGGCGTGACCATCGTCGATCCGGCGACGACCTACATCGAGCCGGATGTCACCGTCGGCGTCGATACGATCATCCGCCCCAATGTGTACCTGGAGGGGCAGACCCGTATCGGCGCGCGGTGCGAGATTCACTCCGGCGTCCGCATCGTGAACACGTCGATAGACGACGGCGTGGTGATCCACAACTTCTGCGTCATCACGGACTCGCACATCTCGCGGGGCGCGGTGGTCGGCCCGTTCGCCCGTCTCCGGCCGCAATCCGACGTCGGCGAGGAGGCGCACGTGGGCAATTTCGTGGAACTGAAGAAAACGACGCTGGGGCGCGGATCGAAGGCCAACCACCTCGCGTATCTTGGCGATTCCACCATTGGCGAGAGGGTCAACATCGGCGCCGGCACGATCACGTGCAATTACGACGGGACCGCGAAGCATCCGACGATCATCGAGGACGGAGCGTTCATCGGCAGCGACTCGCAGCTGATTGCCCCCGTCCGCGTGGGGCGCGGCGCGTATGTGGCGGCGGGGTCTTCCGTTACGAAGGATGTTCCGGCCGACGCGCTGGCCATCGGGCGCGGCACGCAAGTCAACAAAGAGGGCTGGGTCTCG
>JALZOC010000014.1:0-7375 GCA_030857365.1 Acidobacteriota bacterium | reverse complement strand
GTACACAGGAAAGGGATCAACCAGCATGTGCGGCATCATCGGATACATCGGCTCGAAGCCGGTCGTGCCGATCCTCATCGACGGTCTCCGCCGGCTCGAGTACCGCGGCTACGACTCGGCCGGTGTGGCGGTCGTCCGCGACGGGGAGATCGACCTGCGGCGGAGTGCGGGCAAGCTCGCGCGCCTGGAGGAGGTCATCGCGAGCACGCCGATCACCGGCGACTACGGCATCGGCCACACTCGCTGGGCGACGCACGGCCGCCCGACCGAGGAGAACGCGCATCCCCACCGTGACTGCACCGGCCGCATCGTCGTCGTGCACAACGGCATCATCGAGAACTACCTGGAGCTGAAGCGGCAGCTCCAGAAGGAAGGGCACACGTTCGTTACGGAGACCGACACCGAGATCGTGGCGCACCTGGTCGAGCGCGAAATGAAGGACGACGGGCTCGAGAATGCGGTGCGCCGGTCGCTGCTGTACATGCGCGGGCTCTTCGCGCTCGTGCTCATCTCGGCGGACGATCCGGGCAAGATCGTGACCGTGCGCAACGGGCCGCCGATCGTCGTGGGGCTGGGCGAGGGGGAGTTCTTCGTTGCGTCGGACATTCCGGCAATCCTGAGCCACACGCGCGACGTCGTCTTCCTCGGCGACGACCAGATGGCGATCATCACGCGATCCGGAGTCGAGTTCACGGACTATGCGGGCACCGGCATGTCGGCGAAGAGCACGCGCGTGTCGTGGGACCCGGTCATGGCCGAGAAGGCCGGCTACAAGCACTTCATGCTCAAGGAGATCTTCGAGCAGCCCTGGGCGGTGAGGGAGACGGTCCTGGGGCGCGCGTCGCTCGAGACGGGCAAGGTGTTCCTGCACGAGATTGAGATTCCCGATCGGGCGCTCCGGGACGTGGAGCGGATCGTCATCCTGGCGTGCGGCACGTCGTGGCATTCCGCGCTGGTCGCGAAGTTCCTGTTCGAGACGCTCGCGCGAGTGCCGGTGGATGTCGATTACGGCTCGGAGTATCGATACCGCGACCCCATCGTGTCGAAGAACACGCTGGCGGTGGTGATCACGCAGTCGGGCGAGACGGCCGACACGCTCGCGGCGCTGCGCGAGGCCCGGAAGAAGGGGGCGCTGAGCATCTCGATCTGCAACGTGGTCGGGAGCATGGCGACACGCGAAACGGACGGCACGGTCTATACGCATGCGGGTCCGGAGATCGGGGTCGCGTCCACGAAGGCGTTCACGACGCAGATTGTGGCGCTGCACCTTCTGGCCATGTACCTCGGGCAGATCCGCGGGACGCTGACGCCCGAGACGGCCAAGCCTCACATCGAAGGGCTCATGCAGATGCCGCTGCTGCTGGAGCAGGCGCTCAAGTGCGAGCCGATCGCGGAGGAGATTGCCCGGCGATTCTACCAGCGCAGCGACTTCCTCTATCTCGGCCGCGGGATCAACTACCCGATCGCGCTCGAGGGGGCCCTGAAGCTGAAGGAAATTTCGTATATCCACGCGGAGGGCTATCCGGCGGGCGAGATGAAGCACGGCCCAATCGCGCTCATCGACGAGCAGATGCCGGTGGTGACGATCGCGCCAGACGATCATGTGTTCGAGAAGATGATTGGAAACATCCAGGAGGCGAAGGCGCGCGGCGGATCCGTCATCGCGCTGACGACCGAGGGGCACACGAGCCTCAGGGACCTGCTCGATCCGGCGCAGGACGTCCAGATCGAAGTTCCCCGATCGCACCCGCTCCTGACGCCCGTGCTGATGGCGGTGCCGCTGCAGCTGCTGGCGTACCACATCGCGGTGCGCCGCGGCTGTGACGTGGATCAGCCGAGAAATCTGGCGAAGAGCGTGACGGTGGAATGAAGAGCTCCGCGGAGCGTCAGCTCCGCGTTGCGGCGGCGGGGGCGAGCAGCGCGGCGACGATGGCGGCCGCCATCTCGTGCGTCCCGACCCTCTGATCCGACGCCTGCGCCAGATCCGTCGTGCGCAGGCCGCTCCGCAGGACGGCGCCGATCGCGTCCTCCACGGCGTGCGCTTCTGTCTCCAGCTGCAGCGCCTGGCGGAGCAGCATGGCGGCCGACCCGATTGCCCCGATGGGATTCGCGATGTTTCTGCCGGCGATGTCGGGCGCGGAACCATGCACGGGCTCGAAGAGGCCGACGCCGTCGCCGATGCTGGCGGACGGCAGCAGCCCGAGCGAGCCCACGACGGCCCCCGCCTCGTCCGACAGGATGTCGCCGAACAGATTCTCCGTGAGGATCACGTCGAAGCTCGACGGGGCGAGCGCCACCTTCATCGCGCATGAGTCGACGTACATGTGGTCGAGCGCGACGTCCGGATACCCGGCCGCAAGCCCGGTCACGACGTCGCGCCACAGCCGCGACGTTTCCAGCACGTTTGCCTTGTCGACCGACGTGACGCGGCCGCGGCGTGCCCGCGCGGCATCGAACGCGCGCCGCGCGATCCGTTCGATCTCGTGCCGGGCGTACCGCATGGTGTTGTGGGCCGACGAGCCGTCGGGAGCAACCCCGCGGGGTTCGCCGTAGTACAGCCCCCCTGTCAGCTCGCGGACCACGAGCATGTCGGTCCCCGCGACCACAGTGCTTTTCAATGGACCCGCGTCTTCGAGGCCCGGCCAGACTCTCGCGGGCCGGAAGTTCGCGTACAGCTGCAACTCGCGGCGGACCGTCAACAGCGCCGTTTCGGGGCGGCGGCTGGAGTCGCCGCGATCGAACGCTGGATCGCCGACGGCCCCGAGCAGAATGGCGCCAGACTGGCGCGCGGCCGCGAGCGTGTCGTCGGGAAGCGGGGGGAGGTCACGCCGGAGCGCGGCACCACCGATGAGGCCTTCACGAAGGTCGAACTGATGGCCGTACCGGGACGCGACCGCTCCGAGCACCGAGGCGGCGGCGGCCACGACTTCCGGGCCGATGCCGTCGCCGGGCAGCAGGAGGATGGACGCTCTCATCAGGTTCTACGAGGCTCTGCGGGGTTCTGCGGGGTTCACCCCGTAGAACCCCTGTTACACGCCGTGGCCGTAGCCGACTTCCGCGGGCGTGGCGGTGAAGTCCGGCATCGAGCCGGTCGCCTGGCCCGGGGACGATCCGCGATGGCCGCGGAGCCGGCCGACGACCGCCGCGAGGTCGTTGTCGTTGACGACCTTGGCGCGGTCGGCGATCGCCATGATCTCCCAGTAGACCGTCTCGAGCTCGCTGCGCTCGAGCGTCAGCCCGAGCTGCTCGCAACGGCGCTGCACGGCGTGGCGGCCGGAATGCTTCCCCAGGACGAGGGTGGCCTGCGGAACGCCGACCTCCTCCGGGCGCATGATTTCGTACGTCCGGCGGTCCTTCAGCATGCCGTCCTGGTGGATGCCGGCCTCGTGCGCAAAGGCGTTGCGCCCGACGATGGCTTTGTTGGCCTGGACCGACTCGCCCGTGATGGCCGTAAGGAGCTGGCTCGACGGATAGATCTCGCGCGGATCGATGCGCGTCGTGAACGGAAGCCGATCGGCGCGGACGCGTGTCGCCATCACGATCTCCTCGAGCGACGCGTTCCCGGCGCGTTCGCCGATGCCGTTGATCGTGCACTCGATCTGCCGGGCCCCGCCGCTCACCGCCGCGAGCGTATTCGCGACCGCCAGCCCCAGATCGTCGTGGCAGTGGGCGCTGAACGTTGCGTGGTTCGCATTCGGCACCCGCGTGAGCACCGAGCGGAAGAAATCGCCGATTTCGTCTGGCGTCGAGTACCCGACCGTGTCGGGCAGGTTCACGGTCGTGCATCCCGCCGAGATCACCTCCTCGATCACACGGCACAGAAAGTCGGGGTCGCTGCGGGTCGCATCCTCGGCTGAAAACTGCACGTCGTCCGTGTACCGGCGCGCGCGATGGATCGACGCGACGGCGGCGTCGAGGCACGCCTCGCGGGTCATGCGCAGCTTGCGCTCGAGGTGCAGGTCAGACGTCGCGATGAAGACGTGGATCCGGCGGCTCGCCGCGGGGGCCAGTGAGGTGCCCGCCCGGTCGATGTCAGCCGCGCTGCAGCGGGCGAGCCCCGCGATGGTCACCCCTGTGATCTCCGTCGCGATCGTCCGCACCGCCTCCGCATCGGCCTCCGAGGCAATCGGGAAACCGGCCTCGATCACGTCCACGCCGAGCGCCGCCAGCTGGCGCGCGAGCGTCAGCTTCTCCTGCACGCGCATCGAAAAGCCGGGCGCCTGTTCGCCGTCGCGGAGCGTCGTGTCGAAGATGGTGAGCCGGCTGGTAGACATGAGTCCTCCCCTGACAGTAGTACCCGAGGGGCCACCCTGCGTCCAATTTATAGTTTTTGCCTTTATATTAAAATTGTTTATGATGACCGGGTGCAGCTGCAGGACCTGAACGCTTTCGTGGCGGTCGCGACGGACCGGAGCTTTTCGAAGGCGGCCAAGCGTCTCCACCGCACACAGCCGGCGATCAGCCAGGCCATCCGGCGGCTCGAGGACGAGCTGGGCGACAAGCTCTTCGACCGCACGTCCCGCAACGGCGCGCTGACGGAGGCGGGAGTTCTGCTGCGGGAGCACGCGGCGCGGCTCCTCCGCCTCGCCACGGAAGCCGAGGCGGCGGTCCGCGAGCTGCAGCAGGTGCGCAGAGGGCGCGTGGTTGTTGGCGCGAACGAAGCGGCGGTCCACTCGCTGCTGCCGCTCCTCGAGGCGTTCGCGGTTCAGCATCCCCAGGCGCGGGTGGAGGTTCGCCGGGTGCCGTCCCGCCAGATTGCCACCGAACTGCTGGAGCGGAGCCTCGATTTCGGCGTGCTGACCTTCCAGCCGCCCGACAAGGGCCTGCAGTCGATTTCGCTGGGGTCCGACGAGCTCGTCATGCTGGCCAGTCCGGCTCACCGCCTGGCGTCGAAGAAGCGGGTCACGATCGAGGAGGTCGGCCGCGAGACGGTGATCGCCCATAACGATCCGTCACCCGCGCGGGACCGCGTGCTGCGCGTGTACGAACGCCGCCACGCCGCCATCAACATCCAGATCGCGCTTCCGAGTCTTGACGGGATCAAGCGGGCGGTCGAGATGGGGATCGGCGTCGCGGTGTTGCCGCGCCGCTGCGCGCTCAGCGAGATCGCGCGAGGGCAGCTCGTGGCCGTAAAGGTCCCCGAGCTCAGCTCGCCGCGAACGGTCCGTCTGGTCTACCGGAGGGCCGGCGAGCTGAGTCACGCAGCCAGCGCGTTCCTGGAGATGATCCGCCCGGCGACCTCGCCCCGCGCTCCCGCCTGATCAGGACCAGTGCAGATACGGCAGGCGGGCGGCCGTCGCGTCGACTTCCTCGAACCGGTCCAGCAGCAGCCCCGTCGCATCCCAGGAGCCGTCAAGGAAGGATTCGCGGGCCCCCGGCGGCAGCGCGACCGGGAATGACTGGCCGGCCAGGCGCAGCACCATGGCCTCCAGGTCGATATCGAGACGACCCGAGGGATCGCTCTCGACGGCGGACATGAGCGTTTCGATCGTCCCGGAATCCACCGTCACGCACGGCATGCCCAGGGCCACGGAGTTCCCGAAAAAGATCTCGGAAAAGGACTGCCCCGCAACCGCGCGGATGCCGCTGCGCCGGATCGCCTGGGGGGCGTGTTCGCGCGAGGAGCCGCAGCCGAAGTTGGCGTTGACCAGGAGGATGGATGCGCCGGCGTACTTCGGATCGGCGGTCGGATGGCGCTGACCTTCCGCTTCGAGCTGGCGCCTGTCGTCCTCGAAGAGATGTGCCTCGAGGCCCTCGAACGTCACCGAGCGGAGGAACCGCGCGGGGATGATCCGGTCTGTGTCGACGTTGTCGCCGCGAACGGGGAGTGCGCGCCCGGCAAGCTGACGAATCCTCTCAATCCCCATCGGCCATCTCCCGCACGTCGACGACCTCTCCCGCGACGGCAGCCGCCGCGACCATGGCCGGGCTCATCAGCAGCGTGCGGCCTGTGGGGCTCCCCTGCCGCCCCTTGAAATTGCGGTTCGACGAGGATGCGCAGATCTCGCGTCCCTCCAGCTTGTCCGGATTCATCGCCAGGCACATCGAACAGCCGGCGCCGCGCCAGTCGAACCCCGCATCGATGAACACCCGGTCGAGCCCTTCGCGCTCGGCCGCCAGGCGCACCGGCTGGGACCCGGGGACGACGAGCGCGCGAACATGCGGAGCCACGCGGCGGCCACGCACGATACGGGCGGCCTCGCGCAGGTCCGAGAGCCTCGCATTCGTGCACGACCCGACGAACGCGACATCGATCCGCGTGCCGCTGATCCGCCGGCCGGCGGTGAAGCCCATGAACTCGAGCGCTTCGCCAATGCCCGCCCGGTCTCCGCCGACGGGAGCGGGCAGCGGTTCGTCCACATACACCGACTGCCCGGGGTTGATCCCCCACGTCACGGTCGGGCGGATCGCCGACGCATCGATGACGATTTCGTCGTCGTACGAGGCGCCGGGGTCGGACGCCATCGAGCTCCACCAGGCGCAGGCCGTGTCGAAGGCGTCCCCCTGCGGGGCAAAGCGCCGGCCGCGCAGGTAGTCGAAGGTGACCTGGTCCGGGTTCACATACCCGACGCGCGCGCCTCCTTCGATGGACATGTTGCAGATCGTCATCCGCTCGTCCATCGTCATCCGCTCGACCGTGTCCCCGGCGTACTCGTAGGCGTATCCGACGCCGCCGTTCACGCCGAGCCGCCGGATGATCTCCAGGATCACGTCCTTGGCGTACACACCGCGCGTCAGCGCGCCGGTCACGCGGATCCGGCGAACCTTCAGCGCGTCGATTGCGATGCACTGGGATGCGAGCACGTC
Organism: Acidobacteriota bacterium; assembly: GCA_030857365.1. Classification (GTDB taxonomy): domain Bacteria; phylum Acidobacteriota; class Vicinamibacteria; order Vicinamibacterales; family 2-12-FULL-66-21; genus JALZOC01. Next base: position 568 of record JALZOC010000014.1, on the reverse strand, counting down.
GCGCACCTGCGATGTTCCAATGCCGAATGCGACGGCGCCAAACGCCCCGTGGGTGGAGGTGTGACTGTCGCCGCACGCGATCGTGACGCCCGGTTGTGTCAGCCCCAGTTCCGGTCCGATGACGTGGACGATGCCCTGAGCTCCGCTCGCCAGGTCGAACAGCCTGATGCCCGCCTCCCGGCAGTTGCGCTCGAGCGCCGAGAGCATGTCCTCCGCCATCAGATCGCGGAAGGGCCGACGCTGGTCCTGGGTCGGGACGATGTGATCGACCGTCGCAATCGTGCGCTCCGGGTAACGGACCTTCCATCCGCGCGCACGCAGCATGTCGAACGCCTGCGGCGTCGTCACTTCGTGGATGAGATGCAGGCCGATGAAGAGCTGGGTCTGCCCGTTCGGCAGCCGCCGAACGGTATGGGCATCCCATACTTTCTGGAGCAGGGTGGCTGACATGGAACGATCGATGGTACTACATCGGGGATTGGGGATGGGGGATCGGGGACTGCTGGATTGGTTCTTGCTCAGGCGTGGGCGTGCCCGGTCCGTTCAAGGGCTTAGCCGCGCCATGTTT
>JALZOC010000203.1 GCA_030857365.1 Acidobacteriota bacterium | reverse complement strand
GTCGCTGTCTCGTCGAAGGCCACAACGGATTCGAGCATCAGGTGCAGCATCGGTCTCGCCCGGTAAATGCCGCTTCCCGCAAGGAACGGAGAAACGAGATTGTGCCGCTTCCGCCGGCCGGTCGCTCCGTCTTCGAGCGCCCCCTGTGCGCTCGGCACCCAGGTGACCCCGCTGTTCCAGTGCAGCGACCAGTCATTCACCTGCTTGCTGACCGGCAGGTTCATCTGCACGCCCCAGGAGCCCTCCCCCAACCCTTTGTCGCGGCTCCCGGTCGGGAGGATGAGGCTGACGCGCGGGGAGAACGCCGCCCGGCCAGCACCGTCCATGGAAGCCTGATACCGATAGTTGATCAGTGTGTCGCCGACGCCTGACTCGGCGTCAGCATTCAGAAAACTCGCGGTGTAGGACAGCTGGTGCGCCTGCGAACCGACGGGCCACTCCTGTGTGAAAGTGGCGGCCCACTCGCCTCCCACGCGCATGGCGCCGAAGATGTTCTGGAAGATCCCGGCCTCCTGGTTGTATGCCTCCTCGACCAGGAACGAGTTGTCCATGATCTGGAACGGCTCGGCGGGCGGGGGCGCGGCCGGAGGGGCCTGTGCCGCCGCGGAGCTCGCGAATGTCAGTACGGCGAGGAGAGCTTTGGCGGCGCGGACCAGTACCTTGGACGCGGCGCGAGTCCCAATGGTGACCCGCCTGTCGTTCTGATTCCGAAGCTGGACGCTGTCGCCTGCCGTGTCGCGCTCCTCGACGCGCACCACGTCCCCGGGGCGAAGATCGTGCCGCTCGGCGAATTGCAGGAACTCGCGATCCTGGTCGCTGACGCGGGAGATGGTGACCGGTGCGCCGACGGCACACGTCAGGAGGCTGTCGTACGCCAGGCTGGCCACGGTCCCTTCGGGACCGGGAATGGGATCGCCGTGAGGATCCACCTCCGGTCGCCCGAGCATCTCGTCCATGCGCTCGACCAGCCGGTCCGATGCCGCATGCTCGAGCTGCTCCGCCTCGTCGTGGACCTCCGTCCAGCTCATCCCCATCACCTTCACCAGGAACAGCTCAATCAGGCGATGCCGTCTGAGCACCAGCGCTGCGAGTTTCTCCCCAGCCGGCGTCAGCCTGACACCCGCGTACGGCTCGTATCTCGCCAGCCCTGAGTCGGCCAGCGCCTTCACCATCGTCGTGGCGGTCCCGGGAACTACGCCAAGCGAGCTGGCGAGCTGACCCATCTGGACGAGCGCCTCGTCATTGGCAAGCGCGATCTGGGCCTGAAATATGGCTTTCAGGTAGTTTTCGACGGTGTGTGATGGGCCCATGTTCTTTTAAGTTGTGATACTATCATTTTTTGAACGCTCAAAAACGCGCCCGAGACCATTCCAAATGAAAAGGATCAGCCGACGTAATCTACTCCAGCTGACCGGACTCGGCGCGGCCGCGGGGACCGGAATACTGGCCGCTCAGGGTGTCGCGCCCTCCGGCGTCCACTCGCCGGGCGCTCACGGCGACCACCTGATGGGGTCTGTCGGACGGGTCACCCCGGGCGCTTTCAACCCCACCGAATTCCTGCGGGACTGGAACTTCTCCTCCCTCCCGGCTGACCGGCGCGGGAAGTTCTATCGCGAGACGCCTCGTCCCGATGGCTCGTTGTTTCGTGAGTACGAGCTTGTCGCCATCGACCGCGAGATCGAGATCGCGCCGGGCGTGTTCTTCCCCGCGTGGACCTACAACGGCCAGGTGCCCGGACCGACCCTGCGCGCAACGGAAGGCGACCGCGTCCGCGTGACGTTTCTCAACCAGGGATCTCACCCGCACACGATCCATTTCCATGGATGGCATCCGCCGGAGATGGACGGGTCACTCCCGAGCCATGAGGTCGCTCCCAGCGGACGCTTCGTGTACGAGTTCGACGCCGAGCCGTTCGGCATGCACCTGTATCACTGCCACGCGGCCCCTTTGAAGCGGCACATTCACAAGGGACTCTACGGTGTGTTCATCGTGGACCCGAAAACGCCGCGGCCGCCGGCCGACGAGCTCGTGATGGTGATGAACGGGTTCGACACGAACTTCGATGCCGACAACGAGGTGTATGCGGTCAATACCGTCGCGCACCACTTCATGCACGAGCCGATTCGGGTGGAGACAGGTCGCCTCACGCGCATGTACGTCGTGAACCTCACCGAGTTCGATCTGATCAACAGCCTGCACCTGCACGGCATGTTTTTCGACGTGTTCCGCACGGGCACCTCGCTCACGACTTCTGAATCGACGGACACGATCATGCTGTGCCAGGGAGAGCGCGCGATCCTCGAAACGCGCTTCCGCTATCCCGGCCAGTTCATGTTCCACGCGCATCAGAGCGAGTTCGCCGAGCTGGGCTGGATGGGCATGTTCGAGGCCGTGGAGTCTCGCCATGATTCCTGACACGCTGCCGGACCGGTGGTCCAACAGCCGCCTGGCCGTTGCGGCGCTCGTGCCGCTCGTGCTGCTCGCCGTTCTCGTCGCCGTGATCCTGCAGACCCGGCCCGGCGATGCGCTGCGCGGCGGCGCCGTTCCGCCAGTCGAACGGCTCGCAATCGAGCGAGCCCGCCTGTCTCCCGGACAGATCGTCCTGCCGGTGCTCAACGACGGCCCGGATCCCGTGACGATCGCGCAGGTGATCGTGGACGACGCGTACTGGGCGTTCGAAGCGTCGGATGGCACGCTGCTGAAGCACCTTGGGCGGACCACGCTGAAGATTCCGTATCCATGGGTCGAGGGGGAGGCCCATCTGGTCAAGCTCGTCACGTCGACCGGCACGACTTTCGAGCACGAGATCGCGGTTGCCGTGGCATCGCCGGCGCCGGGCGTGCGTTATTTCCTCACCTTCGCGCTCATCGGGCTGTACGTGGGTGTGATCCCCGTGGCGCTGGGGCTGCTCTGGTTTCCCCTCGCGTCACGGGTCGGGCCCACGGGTCTGGACGTGCTGCTCGCGGTGACGCTGGGGCTGCTCGCGTTCCTCCTGGTCGACACCGTGGGGGAGGGCCTCGAAAGCGTGGCGGAGCTCCCCTCGTCCTTCCAGGGGCTCGCGTTGTTTGCCGCGGCCGGGGCGGGCGCCTGGCTGGCGCTCGACCTCGTCGGTGCGACGCTGCGCACGCGGCGGGCGACGGCTCGATCGGTCGGCTCACCTGGCGCCGTCGTGGCACTGCTCGTCGCCGTGGGCATCGGCCTGCACAACTTCGGCGAAGGACTGGCGATTGGCGGAGCCTTTGCACTCGGTGAAGCGGCGCTGGGGACACTGCTCATCATCGGGTTCACCCTTCACAACACGACTGAAGGGCTGGCCATCATCGCGCCGATCGCGAAGGAGAAGCCCAGCGTGGCGACGCTCCTCCGTCTGGGTGCCATTGGCGGCGTCCCAACCATAGCGGGGGCCTGGCTCGGGGGGCTGGTGCATTCACCGGCCATCGCCGTGCTCTTCCTCGGCCTCGGCGCGGGTGCCATTGCACAGGTGATTCAGCAGATCGCCAGACAGATGGCGGGTACGCGCCCGGTGATGGCACACCTGTCCACGGCTCCGATTGGGCTGGGGCTGCTTGCCGGGTTTGCCGTGATGTACGCAACGGGGATGTTCGTAGGCTGACATGATTACTACCAAAGCGCGTCTCCTGGTCGGGGTCTCCGCGATCGTCCTGGTCGGCGCGGCGACCATCGCGGCGATCGTACCAAGGGCGATCTCGTCGCGGCGTCCCGTTCATGAGATCCGCCTCGTCGCGCGCGACATGGCTTATTACGCCGACGGCAAGGGGGCACCGAATCCCACGCTGACGGTGGCCCGCGGCGAGCAGGTCCGAATCGTGCTCCGCAATGAGGATCCCGGCATGATCCACGATTTTGCGGTGCCGTCGTGGAGCGCCGTGACGCGCCGGCTCGCTGCCGGTGAGGAGACAGTCCTCCAGTTCAATGCGCCGGAGCAGCCGGGCCTCGGCACGTACTCCTGCACTCCGCATGGAGAGCTGATGCGCGGTACGATACGTGTGGAATGAGTCCCCCCGCGAGGCCGTCGCTCCGCGACGCTCTCGCGTCGCCTGCCGGTAAACGCCTCTACGCCCGCCGGTTGTTCTCGACAATCGCCGACCGCTACGATCTGATCACGGTCCTGCTCTCATTCGGCCAGGACCGCCACTGGAAGCGCCGCGTGGCGGAATTGTCCAGGGCGACCTCAGGGACACGGGCGCTCGACGTCGCCTGTGGAACCGGCGATCTCGCGTTTGCGCTGGAGGCTCGCGGGGCCGCGGTCATCGGGCTCGACCTGACGCACCGGATGCTGCAGCTCGCGCGCGCCCGCGCCCTGCGGACCGCCGCGCACCCCCATTTCATCGTCGGCGACATGATGGCGCTGCCGTTCGGAAGCGAGGAGTTCGACCTGGTGACGGCAGGCTACGGACTCCGCAACGTGCCCGAGCTCGCGCCCGCGATCGACGAGCTGCAGCGCGTGCTGAAGCCCGGGGGCATGCTGCTGTCGCTCGACTTCAACCGTCCAGCGAACCGCGTTGTCCGCGCCGTCTACCTGGGATACCTGACGGTGGTCGGTTCCGCGCTGGGATTCCTGCTGCACCGCGATCCCGACACATATCGGTACATTCCCGAATCGATCCGCCGGTACCCCGGCGCCGCCGCGGTGAATGCGCTGATCAGGACGCAGGGCTTCTCTTCAAGTGAGTGCCTGCCCGTGCTCGGCGGACTGATGGCGATTCATGTTGCGGTGAAGTAACGGCGACAGGTTTCGGCGGAGGTTCCGTCCGTCCGCGGACTCCTGTGGCGTTGCCGGGCGTTTCGTGGCAAACTATCTGTCCCCCGGCACCTCATCAAGTTTCCCTTCCAGAATGCGCGGATTGCCGTCTGCGTGCGCGGTCGCGGTGCGGGCTCGCGCCTGAACGCGCTCGATCGCGCAAACGGCCGCTTTACAGAACGGCGCAGCGGTGCGCGGCACCCTAATGGCTCTGCTCGGCGGGACCGAAAGATAACCGACAAGTGACGCTGCTCGAATCCCTGCTCGAAGCGATCGTTCGCCTGGACGGCGACGCGCTGATCATGCACGTCGGCGAGAAGCCGTACGTGGTGCTGGGTTCTTCGTCGATCAGCACGTTCCGGGGCCCCCTGTCCTGGGGCCAGGTGGAACTGTCCTCACGGCCGTTGAGCACGGAAGCGGTGATGACCATGCTCGCGCAGATGCTCTCGCCCGAGCAGCGGCGCATGCTGGACGACCTCGGCGCGATCGAGCATGAGATCCAGGGCCCGGGCGAAGCGGGCGAACGCTTCGTAGTCACTGCCGCTCGCGGCGGCGAAGACGTCTGGATCGAAGTCAAGCGGAAGCCGAACGCAGTCGAGAGCCCGGCACTCGCCGGATCCGCCGTCGAACCTGGCGCGACTGCTCCGGCCGTGCACACCTCCGCAGCAGGGGCTGCCCCCCCTCTTGAAGAGCACCCCGCACCTGCCGCCGAACACGCGGTCGGCGCAACGGAGGAGCGTGCACCTGCCGCCCCGCTCGACGACGTCGTGAACGTGGTGGCGCAATCCCCCCCGCTCGATCCGCCCGCAGCCGATGTGGAAGCGCTGATCGGGGCGCGGGCGGCTGCACTGGAGGCGGACGCCGGAGCGGCCCTTGCGGCAAAGGCGGCGGCGCTCGCCGCGGCAGCGGAAGTCACCCTCGCCGAACGCGTCGCGGCGCTCACGTCCGAAGCAGAGACGACGCTGGCAGCCAGGCAGGCGGCTTTGGCCGCAGCGTCCGAGG
>JALZOC010000202.1 GCA_030857365.1 Acidobacteriota bacterium | reverse complement strand
GAGCTCGCCTCGGGATTTGGGTCTGGGGGCTGGGGATTGGGGATAGGGGATTGGGGACGCTGAAGGACACAAGCATGTCGGCAATAGATGTCGTGATGTGGATTGCGCTGGCCGCGGGAGCGGCGGCGGCGGTTGCCGCCTTGTACGGCCACTATCGTGTGCTCCCCGCATGGCTGACCGGGCCGGAGGTGTGTCTCATGGAGGACGGTGGGTGCGCCGTGCTCTTCCGCAGCCCGCGATCACGGCTTCTGGGAGTGCCGAATGCGCTGCTGGGGGTGATCCTGTACGTGCTGCTCGCCGCAGGGCTGCTCCTGCAGTGGCCGCCGGCGCTCCTCTTCGCGATGACCGTGCCCGCCGTCGCGATGAGCCTCTTCCTCGGCGGGAGCCTTATTGCCAACCACCTGCAGTGCCGCATCTGCTGGACGGGGCACGTCGCGAATGTCGTGCTCGCCGCGACACTTGCGCTCAGCGCGTAGCGGGAAGCCCCGAATCAGCCCTGGCACACGGGGCACCAGTAGGTGAGCCGCGCGTCCGTTCCCTGCTTCTTCACCGAGATCGGCGCCCCACATTTCCGGCACGGCAGACGCGCGCGTCCGTACACCCAGAGCCGCGCCTTCGGGTCGTCGCGCCTCGTCGTCCTTCGCAGTCCGCCGTACGTTGTCATCGGAGCCAGGCTCTCGGAGACGTTGGCGCGGAGCACGCGCCTGGCGGTTTCGACGATGGCGGTGAGGGAAGAGGAGCCCAGGGCGCGGACAGGAAGAAAGGGATTGACGCCGCACATGAACAGCACCTCCGATTTGTAGACGTTTCCGAGACCGGCAATCGTTCGCTGGTTGAGCAGCGCGTCGGCCACGGGTGTGTCCGCGCGTTCGCGCAGGCGCCGTAGGGCCTCTTCGGCGTCGAACGCTTCGGAGAGCACGTCGGGACCGAGACGCCGCAGCTCGGGGTGGCGTGGTATGTCCCGGGGAGCCATGAATTCCGCCACAGGGATGTTGAAGCCGACCGCGTCGAACGCGTCTGTGCCGATGAGTACGCGCATGTCGCGCCGGGCGCGCTGCCATCTTTCACCGGGACGGTAGATGTGCCAGCTTCCATTCATCCGCATGTGTGTACGGAGGACGAGGTCGCGGGAAAAATGCATCAGGATGTGTTTGCCCGATGCGTGAACGCGCTCGACTGTCCGGCCGGTCAGGGGCGTGTCGTCGTGCACGCGGTCCAGCCGGGGGAACATGGTTTCGAACCGCACGACGATCGATCCGGCGAGCGCCCGGTGCAGCGTCCGGGCGGCGCGGAAGATGGTGTCCCCTTCAGGCATGCCGCCCCGCGCGGCCGGTCACCTCGGCTTCCGCGCGGCTGGACACGGAGACGGGGGGAGATTGCCGGCGGCGATGCAGGCCCATCGCCGAGAGGCTGAAGCCCGCCTCCACGAGGAACGCCGCGAATGGATGATCGGCTGCGGGCGCGCCGTTGATTTCGGCGACGAGCAGGCCCGGGCCCCCTTCGTCTGGACGTGCGAGCTGCCCGAGGCGCGCCGCAAGGGCGCGGCCGACTGCCGCACGAGCGGGTTCGTCTTCCGGCAGGTACACCAGAAACTGCCGTGCACCGCGGCTCATGTAAGCGGCGAGCGCCCCGTTCACGAGAATGACCAGGGAGCCAACCGTGCGCGTAGGGCCGCGGCCCCCGCCGGCATCTCCGTCCGGAGCCGGCGGCCACTTCAACATCGTGCCGAAGGGGTTCGCGGGGTCCGTGGCGGCGAGCACCACGGTCTCGGGACTGTCCGGGGGCTCCGCGAGCGAGCGCATCAGCTCCAGCGCCGCGGGGACGGCAAACTGCGTCGCACCAACCGCCGAGACGAAATAGCCGCGCCGAATCCGTCCGGCGTCCTCCATCGCCTTGAGGACCTCGTATACGGCGCTGAAGCCGCCGCTGATCCCTTCGGCGCCCGCGACCTCCCGCGTCAGCACTCCGTACCGGGCGACGAGCTGCTGGGCCGTGGCGGTGGACCATTCGGTGGACGAGACCACGTCCGCGCGATCGCGCAACAGCGACCATCGCCCCTGTGCGGAGGGGGGGGCGGCCCGCCGCGTGCGGAAGTTCCGCCGGTCTGCCGGCTTTCGCGTCCGCCGCTCCGGAGACTGCGTGAAGGCGCGGAGTGCATTGAAGGTGTCGTTGGTGAGGACGCCTTTCCAGACGAGATCCCACAGGGCATCGACCGTTTCGCGCGGAAATCCCGCCCCCGCCGCCTCGTGCAGCGCCGCGAAGAACGACGCCCCCTCCCTCTCGAGATGCGTGACGATCGCGCGCTCTCGGGGGGAGAGGTCGGCGGGGAGCGCGGCGCGGCGGAGCCGCGGCAGGTGATCGGTCAGGTACAGCGCCAGCCGGCCGTCCCGCTCCCCGAGCGGCTCCAGTCCGCACCAGACGACCTCCCCGGCGGCGGTGAGCGCGTCGAGGTCGGCGGGGTTGTAGCCCTGTACCCGCGCGGCGAGGATCTCCGACTCGAAGATGGAGGCAGGCAGCGGCGCACCCTGGAGGTTTTCGATGGCGTCGAGCAGCGCGTCGAGCCCGAGGCGCGGCCGCACGACGCCCTGCCACGTGGTCAGCAGTCTGCCGAACACCGCCGGGTCCACCGGCTCGACCTGCTTGCGAAGCTTCGCGAGCGATCGCCGCCGCACGGACTGGAGCACATCGGGGTCGCACCACTCGCGGCCCGTTCCGCCGGGCCGGAACTCTCCCTCGAGCAGCCTGCCGGAGGAGGACAGCTCCTTCAGCATCGCCTCGGCGGTTGTGCGGCCGAGTCCATACCGGGCCGAGAACCCGGCTGTCGTGAACGGACCATGTGTCCGTGCGTATCGCCGCGCGAGGTCCTGCGCGGCATGCGGCGAAAGCGTGAGGAGCGACTCGGGAAGCCCGACCGGCAGGGGAACGCCGAGCGCATCGCGGTACCGGCCCGCATACTCGACGGGGAGCATGCGAGACTCGCCCGCGATGTTGACGGCAATCGCCCGGCGGGTCCTCAGCAGCTCGCCTGCCGCCTCCGATCCGGCCAGGCGGCTGCGCGAGGCGACTTCGGCGGCCGTGAGATCTCCCAGGCGGAGCAGCAGATCGTGCACGGCGTCCACGGATCGGGCCTGGTGCTCCGGATCGAGGTTCTGCAGCTGTCGCTCGACTTCGGCGAGCGCGTCCGGATCGAGCAGCTCGCGCAGTTCCGCCTCGCCGAGCAGCTCCCTTAGCTGCGTCTGGTCGATCGAGAGCGCCTGCGCGCGGCGTTCGGCCAGCGGCGCGTCGCCGTCGTAGATGTAGTTGGCGACATAGCCGAACAGCAGGGCGGACGCAAACGGCGACGGCATCGCCGAGTCGACGACAATCGTCTTGACCTCGCGCGCCTCGATGAGCCGCAGGGTGTCGACGAGCGCCGGGATGTCGAACACGTCCCGCAGGCACGCCCTGTACGTCTCGAGCAGCATGGGAAAGGACCCATACCGGGACGCGACTTTGAGCAGGTCGGCGGCGCGCTTGCGTTGCTGCCAGAGCGGGCTGCGGCCGCCGGGTCTGCGCCGCGGCAGGAGGAGCGCGCGCGCGGCGGCTTCCCGGAACTTCGCCGCGAAGAGCGCGGTCCCTCCGAGCTGGCGCACCACCAGCGCTTCGGCCTCGTCCGACGCCGGAATCATCAGCGCGGGATCCGGGGCGTCCTCGGTCTCGGGGAAGCGAACGACGAACCCGTCGTCGGTCCACATCGTTTCCACGTCGATGCCCGTTTCCGCGCGGGCCCGCTCCACCGCCGCCATCGCCCAGGGCGCGTGGATGCGGCCGCCGAACGGCGACAGGACGCAGATGCGCCAGTCGCCGAGCTCGTCGCGGCAGCGTTCGATGACGATCGTGCGGTCGTCCGGGACGGCGCCGGCGGCCGCCTGATCGGCAAGGTAGCGAAGGAGATTCTCCGCCGCGCGCTCGTCCAGATCGTGATGCGACACGAGACGCTGGATGGCGCTCGCGGGCGGCATGTGCCGCAGCGTGCGCACGAGCTCCCCGATCTGTCGCCCGAGCTCGAGGGGGCGACCCGCCGAGTCCGCCTTCCAGAAGGGCATCTTGCCCGGTTCCCCCGGCGCCGGCGAGACGAGGACGCGATCGTGGGTGATCTCCTCGATGCGCCAGGTCGAGGCGCCGAGCAGGAACGTTTCGCCCACGCGACTTTCGAACACCATCTCCTCGTCGAGCTCGCCGACCCGCGCGCCGGGCCCGCGTTCGCCAATGAGGAAGACCCCGTAGAGACCCCGATCCGGAATCGTGCCGCCGTTGATGATCGCGACGCGCTTGGAGCCCTCCCGCGCCGTGAGCCGGTTCTTCAGCCGATCCCACGTGAGCCGGGGGCGCAGGTCGGCGAAATCGTCCGAGGGATAGCGGCCCGACAGCATGTCGAGCACCCCTTCGTACACGCCGCGGCTCAACTCCGCGAACGGCGCCGCCCGCCGGACGGCGGCGTACAGCGCGTCCACATCCCACTCGTCGGTCGCCACCATCGCGACGACCTGCTGGGCAAGCACGTCGAGCGGATTGCGGGGGTACCGGCTGGACTCTATCCGTGCATCGTGCATCGCGCGCGTCACGGCCGCGCACGCGACCAGATCCCCCCGGAACTTGGGCACGATGATGCCGCGGCTTGCCGCGCCGATGGTGTGCCCGGCACGGCCGATGCGCTGCATCCCGCTCGCGACCGACGGCGGCGCCTCGATCTGGACGACGAGATCGATCGCCCCCATGTCGATCCCGAGCTCGAGCGAGGAGGTCGCCACGAGTCCACGCAGGGACCCGGCCTTCAGGCGGTCCTCGACCTCGATCCGCTGCGGCCGTGCGAGCGACCCGTGATGCGATCGCACCAGGACCTCCCCGGCCAGATCGTTGAGCGCCGCCGCGAGCCGCTCCGCGATCCGCCGGCTGTTCACGAAAATAAGGGTCGACCGGTGCGCCAGCACGAGCTCCAGCAAACGCGGGTGAATGGCCGTCCAGATCGACTGCCTTGCCGCTGGCTGCGACGCGGGGCCGCTGGCGATGTGGTCGGCCTGGCCGAGCCGAGCCATGTCCTCGACCGGCACTTCGATCCGCAGATCCAGACGCTTCTTCTCCGATGTGTCGACGATGGTGACGGGGCGGTACTCCGGAAGCGGCGTCCGGGTGGCGGCGAATTCCGCGTGGATTGCGGAATCCGGTGCGGGAATGTGAGACCGGGTCCTGCTGCCCTTCGATCGCGCCGCCGGTGGGGCGGCGTCCACGCGTGTCAGCGGTCCGGTCTGTCTGCGAATACCGCCACCGAGAAACCGCGCTACTTCGTCGAGCGGCCGCTGGGTCGCCGACAACCCGATCCGCTGCAGGCCGCCGGCACTTCCGGACGTGGAGTGCCGCAGCGCATCCAGCCGTTCGAGCGACAGTGCCAGGTGTGCCCCGCGTTTGGTCGGCACGAGCGCATGGATCTCGTCGACGATGATCGTGTCGATGTGTCTGAGGGATTCGCGCGCGTTCGACGTCAGGAGCAGGTACAGCGATTCCGGAGTCGTGATCAGGACGTCGGCGGGATCGCGCAGGAATCGCGCGCGCTCGATGGCCGGCGTGTCGCCGGTCCGGATGGCGACGGCCGGCTGGTGGTGCGCATCGCCTCGCGCCATCGCCCGGTTCGAGATCCCGGCCAGCGGGGCGCGCAGGTTTCGCTCGATGTCGACCGCCAGCGCCTTCAGCGGCGAGATGTACAGGACCCGGCAGCGCTGCCCCTTCGGCGGCACGGAATCGAACATCAC
>JALZOC010000201.1 GCA_030857365.1 Acidobacteriota bacterium | reverse complement strand
GCCGTATACGTGGCTCGGCGGTGGTGGCTCCGTCGGCAACCGTTACTTCATGGGGGCGTACGGGATCTTCCTGTTCCTGCTTCCACCCCTGACGCGGACGTGGCTGGCGGCCGTCCCATGGGTCGTCGGCGGCCTCTTCACCGCGCAGCTGGTCTTGAACCCTTTCGCCACGTCGTTCCATCCGGGAGACCCCGCGAAACACGGTCCGCTTCGCTGGCTGCCGGTCGAATTGACCATGGTCAACGATCTGCCGATCAACACCGAGGGGCCCGGCAAGGTGCTCGTGTGGTTCGGCGACAATCCGGGCGAGAACGATCCCGGCTTCCAGATCTATTTCCTGGACGACAACGCCTACGGGCGGGAGGCCGACAAGAGCTTCTGGGTCAAAGGGGAGTCCAGGGCCGAGTTTCTGATCAAGTACGCGCCGGCGGTCCCTGAACAGGCTCGTTCGGCGCGGCCCGTCAAGCAGCTGGTCCTGACGCTCAGCCCGGGACCGATCGACACAGTCGTCAAGGCGACCGTCAGCGGGCGCACCCAGACCATCGATCTGAAGGAGACGCAGCGCGTGGCCTTCAACCTCGATCGCGGATTCTGGTACCAGGCACGGGCGTACGTCTGGGTCGTGTCGATCTCGAGCAGCACGGGATTCGTGCCCATCTTCAGCGGCGCCGACAGGGATACGCGGTTTCTCGGCGTGCGCGTCAAGCCGACGCTCGTGGAATGAGCCGCATCGCCGTCGTGACGTCGAGTCCCCCCATGGTGGAAGGGGGGCACATGGTGATCGCGAGGGCGCTCGTGCAGGCGCTCCGTGCCGGCGGCCACCAGGCGGACGTGATCGTCACGCCGCAGAACCGGTTCGGCCGGCAGGCGTCGGCGTACCTGGCCACCTGGCTGACCGACGTGGGATCCGCGGACGGCCATCGCATCGACCAGGTGATCAGTCTTCGGTACCCCAGCTACGCCGTCCGGCACCCGAACCACGTGTGCTGGCTGAATCACACGATGCGTGAGTACTACGATCTCTGGCCGCGATTCACCGCCGGCCTGGGAGTCGCGGGGCGCGCCAAAGAGCAGGTCCGCCGCCGCCTGATCCACGCGGCCGATCACTACCTCCTCACGCGCAACGTGCGGAAGCTGTTCGTCCAGTCCAGCACGATTCAGCGGCGGCTGGCGATGTGGCCAGACCTGCATTCGACGGTCCTGTACCCGCCGGCTCCGCAACGCCAGTACCGGCTCGACGGCTGGGGAGACTACGTGTTCATGGTGTCGCGCCTGACGGAGCTCAAGCGTGCCCACCTTTTAATCGAGGCGCTGGCGCGCCCCGAAGCGGCGGGGATCCGGGCCGTCATCGCGGGCGAGGGCCCCGAACGTGGACGGCTGCAGGCGCTCGTGGACGGACGAGGGCTCGGGAGCCGCGTGACGCTCACGGGGGCGCTGCCGGAGGAGCAGCTCATCGATCACCTCGCACGCTGCCGGGTCGTCTGCTTCCCGCCCCTCGACGAGGACTACGGCTTCGTGACCGTCGAGGCCTTCGCGTCGCACAAGGCCGTCGTGACGTGCCGCGACAGCGGCGGTCCGGCTGAACTCGTCGAGGACGGTGTGAACGGGCTCGTGTGCGACCCGGCTCCCGCAGCGCTGGCCGCCGCCCTCGCACGCGCCATGGGCGCCGACGCGGCCGAGCGCATGGGGACTGCCGCGTTCGAGGCGGGCACGCGGCTGACCTGGAGCGAGACCGTCCGGGTGCTCACGACGTAGAATTGAGGCGACGCGATGTCCTACAAATCTCCACTCCAGGCGCGCCTCGCCAGGAAGGTCACCAAGGCGATCACCGAGTACAACCTGATCGAGGATGGCGATCGGGTCATGGTCGGCCTCTCGGGAGGGAAGGACAGCTGGGCGCTTCTGAGCATCCTGGACGTGCTGCGGAAGCGTGCGCCCATCTCGTTCTCGCTCATCGCCGTCACGGTCGACTCCGGGTACGAAGGCTACCGCCACGATCTCATCGCCAGCGCGTGCGAGGCGCGCGGCTGGGAATACCGGATCCAGCACACGGGGATCGGTGGGGTCATGGACGATCTCCTCGAGGCGAACGCGACGCCGTGCTCGCTCTGCGCGCGCCTCCGGCGCGGCGTGCTGTACCGGATCGCGAAGGAGGTCGGCGCGACGAAGATCGCGCTGGGCCATCATCTGGACGACTTCGTCGAGACGCTCCTGCTGAACCTGTTCTTCTCCGGCAGCCTCAAGGCGATGCCCGCCCGGCTCGTCTCGGACAATGGCGAGCACGTCGTCGTCCGGCCGCTGGTGTACGTCACCGAGTCCGAAGCTCGCATGTATGTAAAAGATGAAGCGCTGCCGATCATCAGCTGCTGCTGTCCGGTCTGCGGCGATCTGAGCCTGCAGCGTCAACGCGTGAAACGCCTCATCGCCCAGGTCGAAATCGAGCATCCGGACGTGAAGAACTCGATGATTCGCGCGATCGGCAACGTGGCCGGCCGGCACCTGCTCGACAAACGGCTCAATCCACTTCCCGAGCTCCGCGAGACGACGCTCGCCGACGGTGCCGTGCCGCTGCTCCTCAGGCGTTGACCGCCTCCGGCAGCCTGCCAGTCTGCCGCCACACCCGTGTGTATTCTGACGAGGTATTGATGAAGATCGTGTTCCGAGCCGCCCTGCTTGCCGCCCTGCTCGCCGCGGGCCCGTTCGATGCGGCCGCCCAGCAGCGGCCTCTGGTGACGGAGGATCCCGAGACCATCGGCGCGGGCCTGGTGCTCCTCGAAGGGGGCTTCGACCAGCAGCGGGATATCTCGTACCCGGCCTCCGGGCTGCGGGGCAACCTCCTGCGGCTGGCCACGCTTGGTGTGAGCTTCGGCGTCAGCTCGATCGCGGAGCTCCAGGTCGACGGCGGACTGTACAACCGGCTGGATGTCACATCGCGGCAGCCGGCCCCGCTTTCCGGTCAGCTCAATTTTGCCGGCGACCGCACGCATTCGGTCGAGGATCTGGTCGTCGCGACGAAAATCCGGCTGCTCGCGGAAACCGCCGGCCGCCCCGCGGTCGCGGTGCGTTTCGCCACGCGGCTGCCAAATGCCAGCAACGAGAGTGGCCTCGGGCTGGACACGACGGACTTCTTCGTCTCGGCCCTGGTCGGCAAGACCGTGCAGTCGATTCGCTTCGTTGGCAACGGCGGCCTGGGGATCCTCGCCGATCCCGTCCGGGGCGATCGACAGAACGATGTGCTGACGTACGGCGTGTCGGTGGCCCGTGCGGTCCGGCAGGGCCTCGAGGTCGTCGGTGAAGTGAACGGCCGGCTCGATACGCGGGACGGCGAACCTCCCGTCGGGACCGAAAGCCGCGGTGCGTTGCGTCTCGGCGGCAGGTTCACCCGCGCGACTGTTCGGATCGACGCAGGAGCCATCATCGGCATCACCTCGAGGGACCCGAGCGTTGGCTTCACCGCCGGCCTCACGTGGGTGTTCAGGGGGTTCAGGGTACCGTAATCCGGTTCAAGTCACCGGCTGGCTCCGGCAGCTCGACGGGTTTCGCGCTCGATTTGAAATCGACGGGCGCGCCGCTCGCCTCGGTCTCGAGGACAAAGGATGGTAGACCGTCATCCGACACCTGCCTCGCGCACGATGCGGTTGGCCAGCGGGCCGGCGTCTTTTTCTGGTGTGAATGGCGACCCAGACTTCCGTACCGGTCACCGGATGCTTCAGCAACATGTGGCTGCCTTTTCCGGACCGCAGCCGGACGAATCCGGCAGCCTTCAGCTTGCGGACATCGCCCCAGGTCACAGCATCATTGCAGAACCTAACGTTGGGTTACGTCAGGAGTTTGCGAATCACTCCAGCTGAGTGGGGCCCGGTCTTCGGTGTGGTTGAGCGATTGCTGAACACTGCGGCGTTAATCAAGAGTAATCGTTTGCGCCGTTCGTACGAGCCTACCTCGATTCAAGATGAAGACCTATGTTTCTGTAGGGACACCGAAGCAATGCGAATAGCCGTCGTCGTCGGTAAGGAAAAACTCCGTCTGCCCGTAGTCTCGGTGTTCGAGTTCTGAAACACCGTACCCGAGGCTCTTCAACTGCTCTCTGGTCTCGTGTAGATCCCTCGGCGCCCAGTAAAGTCGAATGCCCTCGTAATCTTCCGGCTTGACTGGAGTCCCCGCGCGTTGGTTCAGCATGAAACATAGGGCGTCTTTCCGAAGCATGCAGAATATGAGCTTGTCCTCTTTGTACATTTCTGAGCTCATCGAAAATCCGAGCCCATCAACCCACAAACGCAAACTCTTTTCCAGGTTTGCGCTCGGAATGATCGGAATGCATGACTCAACGGGCATAACAGCCTCCTTTAGCCAAACTCAAACGCCGCGCGATGCCTAACGTTCCAATCCGAAGCACTGCCGGCGCACGGTCACAGCTCATACAACTCGAGGAGCTTGACGATGACCAGCTCGATGCGCTGAAGCATGAGTTCGAGCGACTGCACGAGCGTCGAAGTCGTACGGGTGGGAAAGTCTAGCTCCGGTTGGAGGGCGGCTCATCGATTTCGCAGGAAAAAGGGAGTACCATGAATCCATGAACGGTTTCGGCGCGATCGAGTGGCTCGCCCGAGGGGGCTTCCTTGTGAAAGGTGTGCTCTACATGGTCATCGGCACGCTTGCCCTCCAGGTCGCAGCCAGAGCAGGCGGACGCGTAACGGGGACGCGCGGCGCGCTCACAGCCGTCCTCGGACAACCGTTTGGCCGTACGCTGCTGCTCGTGGCCGTCATTGGGCTTCTCGGCTACGCCGCCTGGCGCGTCCTTCAAGGTCTCTTCGATCCAGATCGCCTGGGCCACAATTGGCGCGGCCTTGCCATCCGTGCAAGCTTCGTGACTCGCGGGGTTGTACACGCGGTGCTGGGCTGGCAGACATTCCGCCTATATCGTGGGCTGTCGGCCGCATCGGGAAACAGCGAACGTGAGGTCGCCACCGAGGCATTCCGGTGGCCGCTCGGTGATTGGCTGGTAGTGCTCGCGGGACTCGGCCTCATCGGCTTCGCCCTGCAGCAGGTGTACGCGGCGATCACCTGCCGATTGGAACGCAACCTCGATGTCGAAGAGATGCGACGCGAGGCTGGCGAGTGGGCGGTCGGTCTCAGCCGGTTCGGCGTGGCGGCACGCGCCGTTGTCTTTGCGGTGCTCGGATGGGCAATCGTCGTTGCCGGTTGGTTCCGCGATCCGTCGGAAGTCGGCACCACGGCGTCGTCATTCCGCACCCTCGCTGCACAACCGGGAGGGCTAGGCCGTTGGCTCCTCGGCGTGGCGGCAGCAGGATTCGTCGCCTTCGGCTTCTACGAGATCATCCACGCGCGCTATCTCCGCATCCGACGCGTCGGCTGACCGCTGGCAGCGCCGAACACGAAGTGGATCGGTGTTACCTTCGCACCAACAGTGCGGCGGGTTCGATTGACTGATAGGAATCGAACCGCTGCTGCGCTGAATCTATTGGCTCGTTTGTCGTGTCGAATACACCCCATAAGTCGCCTGGCGGCTATCAATGCCTCAGCGGAGATCGGGAAACACTACGGCGTTAGCCAGGACCTATCCGCGCGGGGAGCGGCTAACACCTAGATCAGCAGCGAGCGCTCCATCCGCAGGCACCGACGCTCGTCTGCTGCATCTGGTTGATCCTCATACAGCCCTCCCCCTGCTCCTACTCGTTGTGAGTAGGCTGCTCGCAGGGTAAATGCGCATTCGCGCAGGAGGAGGACCGATGCGATTCTACAACCGACAGCACCAGTACTACTGCG
>JALZOC010000200.1 GCA_030857365.1 Acidobacteriota bacterium | reverse complement strand
GGGTCAGTGAACGTCGCCTTCACCGCGAACGTGAAAATCTCGGTGCCCTCCCCCGGCTGCACCTGGCTGTCGATGATGTCCACGGGCTTCTTGAACCATCGGCTCGCCTCGAGATTGGCGACAAACGTCGAGAGCTCCTGCAGGGATGTCGTCATCCCGTCGATCTTGAACTCCGCGTCTTTCTGGGAGAGCGCCGTGAGCCACAACCGCTCCGGCACGGCCTTGCTGATCTCGTCCAGGACGTGCACGGGGCCCGTCTGCCCGCGACGGAGCTGCTCGATGAGGGTGACCCGCTGCTGGAGCTGCGCCTTGCGCGCTTCGAACTTCTGCACCTGCGCGAGCACGGACCGCAGCTGCTGCGTTTCCGCCTCCCCGCGGGCGATCTGTTCGTCGACGCCGAGCGACGTCTGGCGCAGGGACCAGAACCACCAGCCAATCACCAGGGCCGTGGCGATCAGAATCAGACTTGCGGCGATGGGCACGCGGTGCGCGGCCGGGATGAGCGCGCCGCGCTTGGTCCGCTCGCGTTCGACCGCCAGGAGATTGATGCGGATCATCGATCGCCGGCCCGTCTGAGCGCGAGCCCGACCGCGACCGCCACCGTGGGGGCCACGTCGGCGGCAGACTCCACCTGGAACTTCTTGAAGTCGAACGCCACCCGTTTGAACGGATCGAGCGCCTCGACCGGAGCGTCGAACCGCTCGGTGAGCATCTCGGTGAAGCCTTCCGCCCGCGACGCGCCCCCGCTCAGCATGATCCGGTCGATCCGCTCTGACGCCGCGGTCGCCTTGAAGAAGTCGAACGTCTTCTGGATCTCCAGCATCACGTTCTCGCTCACCGCCCGCAGGACCGGCCGCGCTTCGTCAAACGTGACGCCTTCGACGGTGATGCCCCGCTTCAGCTGGTCGGCGAGCTCGAACGGCAGGTTGAGCTCCTTCTGGAGGGCCTCGGTGTACGCGTTCCCCCCGACGGACAGGTCACGGGTGAACACCGACTGGTCGCCCGTGAGGATGTTGATGTTGGTGGCGCTGGCCCCGGCATTCAGCAGCACCACGACCGCCGCGGGTTCGATGCCGTAGTTCACTTCGTAGGCGTTCTGCAGCGCGAAGGCATCGACATCGACGACAACCGCCGACCGTCCCGCCTGCGAGATCACCCCTGTGTAGTCGGCGATCTTCTCCTTCTTGGCCGCCACGAGGAGGACCTCCATCGTCCCCTTGTGGTTTCCCGCGCCGCTGTCGACGATTTCGTAGTCGAGATTCACGTCCTGGATGTCGAACGGGATGTACTGCTCGGCCTCCCAGTGGATCGACGTGGCGAGCTCCGCCGGCGTCATCACCGGGAGCGTAATCTTCTTGACGATCACGGCATTGCCGGAGAGCGACGCCACGACCTGCTTCGATTTGATGTTCCGTCCCTCGAACAGCCGGCGGATGGCGTCGGCGACGGCGCCACCGTCGATGATGGCGCCGTCGACGATGCTGTCCGGTGGCACGGTCTCGCTCCCGAACGCCGACACCCTGTAGCCCTTGCCCACGGCTTTCAGTTCGACCGCCTTGACGGCGCTCGACCCGATATCCAGTCCGACGAGGGCCTTCGCTCTGCCAAACACCGGTGTTGTCCTGTTCCTGTGTGAATCGGCGCCCGTCAGGCGCGCGAGGGCGATTACCTGCCGGATGCGTCACGCGCGACGCGTTCCGTTCCCGCCTCGCGCAGCCGTGCGCTCTATTCGAGTTCGTTCGGGGTCTTACCGGACGGGCTCAAGGGCAAATGAGGTGCCACGGCCTCGATCGATACCAATTCCGGCAGAACTGCGCAGATTCGGGATCCGGCAGGGTGGCCCGGGGGGCGGCTGATCGCAGTTTTTGTCGCTGACTTACGTATCCGTAATGGCGGAAATGTGAACGCCTCAAGGGGCCATCCGTGGAGAAAAAGTGGAGAAAAAGTGGAGAAAAAGTGGAGAAAAGGAAGAGGCGCACGGTGGTGCCCGGAGCCGTCGGGCAGGGTGGCATGCTTCTGCGCGCGGGAGGCGACCCGCCAGCTTGACAATGCCCGTAATCACCGTTATCCTTTTGGTTTGCCGTCCTTCGAACAAGGCTGACCGCCTGTGTCATGCTCCGGCAGGTCGGCCGCAGCTTCCCCGAAGGCGAAAGGGATTTTCATGGGTACGTTCGTTCCCACTGCCGGGAGTGTGCAGCGGCAGTGGCACGTCATCGACGCCGAAGACCTGGTGCTCGGCCGGGTGGCGACGGAGGCTGCGCGCCTGCTTCAGGGCAAGCACAAGGCGGTGTACACGCCGTATATCGACACGGGGGACCACGTGGTGGTGCTCAACGCCGCCAGGGTCCGCCTGACCGGCCGCAAGGAAGAACAGAAGCTGTATCGGTATCACAGCGGGTACGAAGGTGGCCTGCGTGAGGAACGCGCCAAGGACGTCCGCCAGAAGAACCCGGTGCGGCTCGTGGAGGAAGCGGTGCGCGGCATGCTGCCCAAGACGAAGATGGGCGAGGCGATGTGGCGCAAGCTGAAGGTTTACGCGGGGGCCGAACACCCGCACGCGGCGCAGAAGCCGGTCGCCGTGAAGTCATCGAAGGGCGAGGGCGCATAAACGTGGCAGCAGGCATCCAGTATTACGGCACCGGTCGGCGCAAGACATCGACCGCCCGCGTGTTTCTCCGGCCTGGCAACGGCGGCATCGTGGTCAATCGCAAGCCGATCGAACAGGCCTTCCCCACCGAAGCGCTCCGCACCCAGATCAAGCAGCCCCTGTCGGTTACGGAAACGACCGACAAGTTCGACGTGCTCGCCACGATTGCCGGCGGCGGGATCGCCGGCCAGGCCGGCGCGCTGCGGCTGGGGATTGCGCGCGCGCTGGTCGAATACAACATCGAGCTGCGTCAGCGTCTGAAGAAGGCGGGATTCCTCACGCGCGACGCGCGGATCAAGGAACGCAAGAAGTACGGCCAGAAGGGGGCGCGCAAGCGTTTCCAGTTCAGCAAACGGTAGACCGAGGGAGCTTTTTCATGGAGGCAATTTGACCGGCATCGCGTTGAAGGATTTGCTCGAGGCGGGCGTCCACTTCGGCCACCAGACCAAGCGGTGGAACCCGAAGATGAAGGCGTACATCTTCGGCGAGCGGAACGGGATCTACATCATCGACCTGTCGAAGACGGCCAAGCTGTTTCGCGATGCGGAGCAATTCGCGGCCAGCCTCGCGGCCGACGGGCGGACGATCCTCTTCGTGGGCACCAAGCGGCAGGCGCAGGACGCGATTGCCGAGGAGGCCCAGCGCAGCGGGATGTTCTTCGTCAACCAGCGATGGCTC
This sequence comes from Acidobacteriota bacterium, assembly GCA_030857365.1. GTDB lineage: Bacteria > Acidobacteriota > Vicinamibacteria > Vicinamibacterales > 2-12-FULL-66-21 > JALZOC01. Next base: position 2,481 of record JALZOC010000200.1, on the reverse strand, counting down.
GGCGGGCTGCTGACCAATTTCTCCACGATCCAGCGCAGTCTCGCCCGGCTGCGCGACCTCGAGGCGATGGAGACCGACGGCCGGTACGAATCGCTCTCCAAGAAGGAGATCGCGCAGATCGAGAAGGAAAAGAAGAAGCTCCAGAAGAATCTCGAAGGCATCCGCCACATGTCGCGGCTGCCCGACGCGCTCTTCGTGGTCGACACGCGCAAGGAGAAGATTGCCGTCGACGAGGCGCGCAAGCTGAAGATTCCGGTCATCGGCGTGGTCGACACGAACTGCGATCCGGACGAAGTGGATTACGTGATCCCCGGCAACGACGATGCGCTGCGGGCGATCCGGCTGTTCGCGTCCCGTATCGCCGACGCGATCATAGCCGGGCGCGGCATTCGCGAGTCCGCTCAGGCGGAGGAGACCGAGGAATCCGAAGGAGACGAGCGCGCGAGGCGCGGCCGTCCGTCGCGCCAGGCGCGGCCCGAACAGGCGACGTCACCGGCCTCCGTGTAGACGCGCTCATGTCTTGCGACGCCGGCGGCCCCTACCGAGGACGCCGGCGTTTGTGTGTACAAGGGGTGTTCCAGTCACCAGGATCCAGTCGCAGACCGGAAGCGTCGGACAGCCTCACCCTGGCTGCGGGCTGCTGGTCACTGGCGACTGGCGACTGAGAACGCAAGTTTTGGAGAGATTGATGGTCATCACGGCAGAAATGGTGAAGAAGCTCCGCGACGCGACCGGCGCGGGCATGATGGAGTGCAAGGCGGCATTGACCGAGGCGAACGGCAGCCTCGAGGATGCCACGACGATCCTCCGGAAGCGCGGCCTCGCGACGGCGACGAAGAAGGCCGGGCGTTCCACCAACGAGGGGATGATCGGCCACTACATCCACATGGGGGGCAAGATCGGCGTGCTCGTGGAGGTGAACTGCGAGTCCGACTTCGTGGCGCGCACCGAGGACTTCCAGAATCTCACCCGCGAAATCGCCATGCACATCGCGGCGGCGAGCCCCCAGTACGTCCGGCGTGAGGAGGTCCCGGCCGACATCCTCGAGCGCGAGCGCGCGGTCTATCGCGGCCAGATGGAGGGACAGAAGAAGCCGGCCGCCGTGATCGACAAAATCGTGGAAGGCAAGCTCAATAGCTTCTTCGAACAGGTCTGCCTGCTGGACCAGCCGTCGGTGCGCGACCCGAAGATGACCATCGGGCAGCTCGTCACCGCCGCCGTCGCCCGGATGGGCGAGAACATCGCGATTCCCCGGTTTGCACGGTTCAAGCTGGGAGAGAGCTCATAGTCGAAGGTTCCGGGTTCGGGGTTCCGGGTTCCGGGTTCAGGTTCCGGGTTCAGGTTCCGGGTTCAGGGTTCCGGGTTTAGGGATCCGGGTCGGGGGTCGGGGCTCGGGGCCGGCGGTCCCGGTTGGAGCGTCGGGCGCCCGGTCCACTTCCATCGGACGACGGCGACCCCCGCGAAGACCAGGGCGGCGGCGGCGGCCATCCGGCCGTCGAACGGCTCGCCGAGGAAAAGAACACCGAGGGCCACGGCGATCACCGGATTGATGTACGCATAGAGCGACACGAACGACACAGGCAGGTGCCGCAAGGCGTACGTGTAGGCCACGAATCCGCCGATCGCTCCGACGGTGGAGAGGTAGATCAGCGCGGCGGCGCTGCGTGTCGTGAAGAACAGCTCCGACCACTCTCCTCGTACGGTGCCGGCGGCCGTCATCATCAGCCCGCCGCCGAGCATCTGGTATGCGGTCGTCCCGAGGACGTGATCGGACCGTCCATGGCGGCGCGAGTACGAGGACCCCAGCGACCATCCGAATGCCGCGATCTGCAGGGCCAGGACTCCGAGGAGAAAATTACGGTCGGCCTCGGCGGTGCCCGACAGGTCGGGCCACACGAGCACGAGGATCCCGCTGAACCCGATGAGCAGTCCGGCAGCGACCTGCGGGCGCAGCCGCTCGCCGTCCGGCAGGAACGCTTCGACGCCGGCCATCCAGAAAGGAGCGCATGCGACGAGCACCGCCGCCAGGCCGCTCGGCACCCATTGCTCCGCGACGACGACGCCGCCGTTCCCGAGGACCAGCATCAGGAATCCGAGCAGCAGGATGCCCCCCCACCGGGACCGGGGCGGAAGCGTGTGGCCCCGGGCCGCAACGTACCCGACGAGCAGGCCTCCCGCGATCGTCCATCGCAGCCCTCCCATGAGCGCAGGGGGCATGGATTCGAGACTGACGCGGATGCCGAAATAGGTGGTGCCCCAGATCAGGCACACCATGATCCAGGCGAGGTAGGCGAGGCGCCGTTGCTCGTCAGACGTCGGCGTCACGGCGAGAACCGAAAAGGCCCTTTGCCCATCCACGCGCCGCCGTCAACCGTCAGCGTGTCACCGGTGATGAAGCTGGAATGGTCCGACACCAGGAAGGCCACCGCGTCCGCCACGTCGGCCGGCTTGCCCCACCGGCCTAGCGGCACGCTGTCGGTG
>JALZOC010000199.1 GCA_030857365.1 Acidobacteriota bacterium | reverse complement strand
CCGGCGGTGCTCGCAGCGCTCGAGGAGTTCGCCATCGAAGCGTCCATTCTGAAGGTCGCGGGCAGCGAAATGCTCGATTTCGTCGTCGACGAAAACGTCCAGATCCATGGCGGCAACGGGTTCGTGCGCGACTACCCGGCGGAACGACACTACCGCGACGCCCGCGTCAACCGCATTTTCGAGGGAACGAACGAAATCAACCGCCTGCTCATTCCGGGGATGCTGATCCGCCGCGCGTTGAAGGGAACCCTGCCGCTCATCGCGGCCGCAAGGAAGCTCCAGGACGACATTCTTTCGCCGTCGCTGGCCGACGCACTGCCGGACACGGCGCTTGCGGCGGAGCGCGCGGCGGTGTCGGCAATGCGGAAGGTCGCGCTGATGGTGCTCGGCACCGCGATGCAGACCTACGGTGAGAAGCTCACCGACGAACAGGAGGTTCTGACGCTTTCGGCCGACATCATCATCGACCTCTTCGCGGCCGAGAGCGTGCTGTTGCGCGCGGCGGCCGCGGGTTCCAGGCCCGAGCTGTACCAGGCCGCCGCACGGGTCTTCATCCACGACGCCGCCCTCCGGGTGGAGACCTCGGCGCGTACGGCGCTCGGGGCCATCGCCGAGGGGGACACCCTGCGTACGCTGCTCGCCGCGCTGCGGCGCGTCCTCAAGGTGCCGCCCGTCAACACCGTGGCGCTCCGGCGGACGCTCGCCGATGCGGTACTCGAGCGCAAGGCTTACGTTTTCTAGTGGATTCGCGCGCATGTTCTCGTTGCTGAGTACCGGACGCGGGTGCGCCCCTGCCCGCCGCGCGCGTTGGAGATTGGTTTCGGGCATCGCGGCCGTCCTCATCGCGGGCGCCGCATGCAGCCCCCCACGCGTTCCCTATGCGGATGACATCAATGCGTGGCGCGCGACGAAAGACCAGTTCATGCGCGAGTCGGAGGACTCACCGGTGCTGCCCGCGCAGCGCGCCTCGTTCCCGCCTCTGACGTACTACCCGATCTCCGAGGCGTATCGCGTCCCGGCAGCGCTCACTGTCGCGGCGAGCAACACCATCCTCGAGATTCCGACATCGACAGGCAAGCGCCGGGCGCACCGCCGGATTGGCAGGCTGGAGTTCACGCTGCAGGGGCAGCCGATGACGCTCACCGCCTTTGTCGAGGCCGGCCAGCAGGATATGCGACGTCTCTTCGTGCCGTTCGGAGACCCGACCAACGGCACGGAGACCTACCCGGGCGGCCGCTACCTGGAACTCGACCGCACTGCGACGGGCATCTATGACCTCGATTTCAACCGCGCGTACCACCCCTTCTGCTACTACAACCCGGCGTTCGACTGCCCGTACCCGCCCCGGGAAAATCGGCTCGCCATACCTGTTCGCGCGGGGGAAAAGTCGGGGCCGGGAGAACATAAAGAGAAGACTGAAGGCTGACAGCTGATCGCTATGATTGAAGCCATCGTCTTCGACTTCGACGGAGTCCTCGCCGACTCCGAGCCGCTGCACCTGCAGGCGTACCAGGACGTGCTGGCCGGGCTGGGCGTCACGCTGACGCGCGAGGATTACTACAGGACCTATCTCGGATACGACGATGCCGGGGTGTTCACGGCGCTCGCGGAGGCGCACCGGTGGGAGATGGACGGCCCGAAGCTGAGCGCGCTGATCGCCGAGAAAGGACGCGTTTTCGACCGGCTGATTGAGACCACCGACGTCCTTTATCCGGGCGCTGCCGCCTGCATCGAAAAGCTGGCAGCCGAGTACGCCATCGGGATCGCCTCCGGCGCCCTCCGGCCCGAGATCGAGGTCATCCTCAAACGTGGCCGGCTCGATCGACACTTCCAGTTCATCGTTGCCTCGGGCGACACCCCTCGAAGCAAGCCGGCGCCCGATCCGTACCTCCGCGCCGCGGCGCTGCACCGGCTTTCGCCAGACGCCTGCCTCGCAATCGAGGACTCGCACTGGGGGATCGTGTCGGCGAAGGATGCGGGCCTCACGTGCGTGGGGATTGCAACGACGTATCCTCGCGCGGAACTCGCACGCGCGGACTGCGTGATCAATTCGCTTGCCGAGTTCACGACGGAGTTGATTCGGTCGCTATAACGGCCCGCGCAGAACCTTGAACCCAACCCGGAACCCCGAACCCGGAACCCCGAACCAGCTACAATCAGATCAGTGCCCTCCTCCCTGAACCTGCTCTCACGCGTGGCCGAGGTCTCGGCCGAGCTGCGGACGGCCATGAATGCACCGGGCGGCGATCTGGCCCCGCGGCCCTGGCGATCGCGCGGGTTGAATACCCGTCGCTCGATTCAGAGCGTTATCTGGCGAGGCTCGACAGGATGGGCGAGGAGGCGGCCGCCCGTATCGGCCCCGTGCCTGACGGTCCCCGCGAAGAAACGGTCCGCGCGTTCAACGAATACCTCTACGACGAGCAGGGGTTCGCCGGCAACCGTGAGCGGTATGACGATCCGCGGAACAGCTTTCTCAACGAAGTGCTGAATCGCCGGACCGGCATCCCGATCAGTCTCGCGGTGATTTATCTCGAGGTCGCCCGCCGCGCGGGCCTGCCGGTCGACGGGGTCAACTTTCCGGGGCACTTTCTGCTCAGGGCCGGCAGGTTCGGAGCCGAGACAGGCGGCGAGGGCGTCATCATCGATCCGTTTCATGGTGGTGCGCAGCTGTCCTCGTACGACTGCCGTCAGCTCCTGCGGCAGCACGTCGGCGACGAGGCGGCGTTTGACTCGACCCTTCTTCTCCCCGCTACCCGTCACGACATCGTCGTCCGGATGCTCGTGAACCTGAAGCGCCTGTACGTGCGGATGCGGTCGTTCCCGCAGGCGCGGTTCATCTCGACGCTGCTTCTGGACGTGGACCCCTCCGCGATTTCCGAGCTCAGGGATCGCGGGCTGCTCGCGTACCACCTGCAGGATTTCGCCGGCGCCCTGCGCGACCTGGAAGAATATCTGCGGCTCGCGCCGAAGTCGTCCGAGCCTGGCGACGCCGACGTGCTTGCGGAGCACGAACACAGCGGCGACTCGAGCGAGGACGACGAGGACGGCGAGAACGAGGGGGACGACGCGACGCAGATCTGGGAGCACGTGAAGACGCTGCGGAAGCGGGTGGCGGGGTTCAATTAGTAGCTTTCAGCTTTCGGCTTTCAGCTCTCAGCGACTCGCGCAGGCCGGGGCTTCAGCCCCGGCATTCACCAGCGCCTTCCTCCGCTCCCCGAGAAAAACTCACGCAATCGCGCGCACGCTCTCCTGAGTGTCGGTTCGTCGGCGGCGCCGTAGGACAGGCGCAGGTATCCCTCTCCGCTCCTGCCGAACGTGGCGCCCGGGATCGTGACGACGTCCACGGCGTCGAGGATCGCGGTCGAGAGCGCGACCGAGTCGGTGCAGCCGTCCACACGGACGAAGGCGAAGAAGCTGCCGCCGGCGGGGGTCCAGCGAAGTCCGGGGATGGACGCGAGTTCCTCTGCGAGCACTCGACGACGGCCGAGCAGCTCGTCGTGGTACGCATAGGCGTATTCCCAGCTCTCGCGAACCGCGGCCTCCGCGGCAATCTGCGCGATGACCGGCGCGCAGATGATCATCGCGTCCTGGATCTTGATCGCCTGCTCGCACACGGCCGGACCGGCGAGCATGTAGCCAAGGCGCCATCCTGTCATCCCGAAGGACTTCGAAAAGGTTCCGAGCAGGACGACGTTGTCGCGCCAGCCGTCCACCGCTGCCGCGCTGGCGTGCCCGGTACTCGCTGCACCTGTCGCACCCGTTGCACGTTGACCGTAGACAAAGTGCATGTACGTCTCGTCGCAGAGCACAGTGATCCCCCGCGTTCGGAGCTCGAGAACGATCCGCGTCAAATCATCGCGAGGGATGACCGCCCCCGTGGGATTGCTGGGGGTGCAGAGCACCACGGCGCGGGTGCGGCTGGTGATGTGCGGCTCGATGTCGGACCATCGCGTTCGGAAGCCCTGCGCCTCCGTGACGCCTGCCTCCACGGGAACGACGCCGATGGCGCGCAGCGCCATCTCCTGGTTCACGAAATAGGGCGCCGACAGGATCACTTCGTCGCCGTGGTCCAGCAGCGTGAGCGCCGCGAGCATGAACGCCTGGTTGCCGCCGGCGGTGATGATGAGATCGTCCGCGGTCGCGCTGATGGCGTGATGGTCGCCGAGCTTCTCGCACAGCGCCCGGCGGAGGGTGAGGAGGCCAGCGTCCGCACAATAGAGATGCGTCGCGGGATCTGACAGGGCGCGGCGGGCGGCTTCGATGGAGGGGGACGGCGGGCCGAATCCGGGAACGCCCTGTCCAAGCGTGATCACGTCGCGCCCCTCCGCCCGGAGGTTTGCGGCACGCGTGTTCAGGACGTCGAATGGCGGCAGGGAGATGCCCGCCACGCGGGAAGGAACGGGCCGCACGCGCCTATCTCCAGCCCACCAGTGCGGAAAGCCTGTCGAGCAGCCCGGGTTGCCCCTGCGCGGACGTGGCCCGTTCCAGGACGTCGAGGCACACGCCAATTCCAGGAGCGGTGGCGACACCGATTCTGCGCGCACTCGCGACTGCGGCAGCGTCCGCCTTCTGGACGATGAGGAGCGGCCGGGCGCGCGAGTCAGAGGCGACATCCAGGCAGTTCTGAAGGCTGTCGTCCACGTGGAAGTCGAGCCTCAGCGCCGCCGCGGCGACGCCGCGCGCCCCTCCAAGCACCAGGACGCTCGGCAGATCGAACCCCTGGTCCACCAGCCACTTCTGCGTCTGCCGCTGCACCGTGTCACCCTCCGTGTACGGGCGCTGGGTGATGAAGAACACCTCCCATTTGTGCTGGAGCATCAGCGTGTGAATTCGCCGGACCGCTCCCTCTTCGAGCGGCTTCAGCCCGCGCCAGAAATCAGGTGTCGCCTGGATCGCCGTCCAGATCGCCGCGCGACGTCGGCTGGATTCGAGCGGAGTGATGGCCGGAACCGCGGTGTCGTCCTCCGTGACCGGTCCCTGCAGCGGAGGCTCCGACGTGTGCGACTGCGCCGATTCCCTGCGTTCAGGCTGCCCTTCCCTGATGTGAGGGCCGGCGCCGAACAGGCGTGCCTCCACGTCGTGAAACGCGCGGCCGAAGTCCGCGAGCGTGCCGTCCATGTCGAAGCCGATTCGCAGCGTCATCTGATCTGTCATCCTGACCGGGAAGCCTGGAGCGTCAAGGATAGCCGAAGCGCTCACGCGGCCACGGCTGCTCCACGGTTGCCTGCGCGAACGAGCCTCATCGACCGCGGGTCTTGTCGATCGCCGACGTCAGCAACGCGTCGCGGAGACGGCGGCGGCCTGGACGCGGGGTTCGCGACGCTCTGCGGGGTGCTCGAGGAACCATTCGTACGTCGAGGCAATGCCCTGGCGCAGCTCGATCCGGTGTTTCCATCCGAGGCCGTGGAGGCGGGAGACGTCGAGCAGCTTGCGCGGGGTGCCGTCGGGCTTCGACGTGTCGAACCTGAGCTGTGCGTCCGGGTGGACGATCGAGCGAACGAGCTCGGCGAGCTCGCGTATCGAGAGATCCTCGCCCGTACCGACGTTGATGTGCTGTTTGGCGTCGTAGTTCGCCATCAGGAAGATGCAGGCGTCCGCCAGGTCGTCCACGTGAAGGAATTCGCGGCGGGGGGAGCCCGTTCCCCAGATCTCGACTTCTTTCGTCCGGCTGATCTTCGCGTCGTGGAACTTGCGGATCATGGCGGGCAGGACGTGTGAGCTCGTGAGGTCGAAGTTGTCGTTCTGTCCGTACAGGTTTGTCGGCATCGCGGAGATGAAGTCGTCGCCGTACTGCTTGCGGTAGGCCTGGCACAGCTTGATGCCGGCGATCTTCGCGACGGCGTACGCCTCGTTC
>JALZOC010000198.1 GCA_030857365.1 Acidobacteriota bacterium | reverse complement strand
GCTTCAGCCCCGGCGCAACCGTGGAACGCGATCGATGATTCCGGTAGATCTGCTGCTAGTCGGCCGGGTGGCGCGTCCGCACGGCCTTCGGGGACAGGTTGTCGTGAACGCGGAGTCCGATTTTCCGGAACAGCGATTCAAGACGGGCCAGGTGCTGCTGGTGGGCCCTCCAGACCGGACGATGGCACGCGAGATTCGTGACGTCAGGTTCCACCAGGGGCGCCCGATTCTGGCGCTCGCCGGCGTGCAGACGATTGAGGAAGCCGAGGTCCTCGCCGGAACCGAGCTGTGGGTGCCGCAGTCGACGCTCGAGCCGCTGCCGGCTGGCACGTATTATCGGCACGACCTGATTGGCTGCGAGGTGCGGGATACCGCGGGGGCCCTCGTCGGCCGGGTGACGGCGATTGAAGGCACGCTCGACCGGAGCTACCTGGTCGTCGACGGCGATGTGATGCTGCCGCTGGTCGAGGGCATCTGTCTCCAGGTGGATGTGGCCGCCCGGCGAATCGTGGTGGATCCGCCGGAGGGCCTCATCGACCTGTATCGCGGCGGGGGCGGTCGGATCTAGGACACCAGGCGGTACCGGATGGCGCGGTGAAAATCGACATCGTCTCCATCTTCCCGAAGATGCTGGAGGGGCCGCTCGCGGAAGGCGTCGTGGGGCGGGCGATCGATCGCGGGTTGCTCGACGTGCGGGTGCACGATCTCCGCGACCACACGGCCGATCGGCACCGCGTCGTCGACGATGTGCCGTTTGGCGGCGGTCCGGGGATGGTGCTGAAGCCGGAGCCGATCTTCAGCGCCGTCGCGGAAATCTCGGCCCGGCGCGGGCCGCCGTCAGCCATCATCCTGACATCGCCGGATGGGGCGCGGTTCACGCAGCGCGAGGCCGCGCGCTTTGCCGCCATGGACCACATCCTGGTGCTGTGCGGGCGGTATGAGGGGGTCGACGAGCGGGTGCGGACGCATCTGGCGACCGACGCGGTGTCGATCGGCGACTACGTGGTATCGGGCGGGGAGCTCCCGGCGCTGGTCATCGTGGACGCCGTGGCGAGGCTCGTGCCGGGGGTCGTGGGAGACGAGCAGTCGGTGGCGCGCGACTCGTTTTCGCGTGGGCTGCTGGACTACCCGCAATACACCCGCCCCGCGGAGTATCGGGGCATCGGCGTCCCGGGGGTGCTGCTGTCGGGGCACCATCGCGACATCGAGCGGTGGCGGCGCCGGCAGGCGCTGGCGCGTACACTCGAGCGGCGCCCGGATTTGCTGCAGGACCTGTCGCTCGACGCGGACGACACGGCGCTGCTGAACGAACTGCGATCGCGGCCGGAACGGCGCGAGAGCGAGTGAAGGCCGCCAGGCGGGGTGCCGGGGGCCCCGCCGATGTAAGGAATGCGGCCGGAACGGCGCGAGAGCGAGTGAAGGCCGCCAGGCGGGGTGCCGGGGGCCCCGCCGATGTAAGGAATGCGGCCGGAACGGCGCGACAGCGAGTGAAGGTTGCGATTGAGAAGGAGCGAGTGATGAATGCGGTTGAAAGCGTCGAGCGCGGCAACATGGTCGAGCGCCCGGCGATCAAGCCTGGCGACACCGTCAAGGTTCATGTCAAGGTCCGCGAGGGCGACAAGGAACGGATCCAGGTGTTCGAGGGCATGGTGATCGGCATGCACCGGGGGGGCGCGCGCGCGACCTTCACGGTTCGCAAGGTGTCGTTCGGCCAGGGTGTGGAGCGCATCTTTCCGCTGCACTCGCCCGTCATCGAGAAGATCGACGTCATTCGTACCGCCCGGGTGCGCCGCGCCAAGCTGTATTTCCTTCGCGAATTGAAGGGAAAGGCCGCGCGGATGAAGGACGTGACGCAGAAGAAGTCGACCGCGTAGCCCCGGACGCCCTCGTGGTGAAGGTGCGCGCGTTCAGAACCGTCGAGAACACCATCCGGCGGCTGGGGTTCCCCCTGGTCGCCGGTGTGGACGAAGTTGGCCGGGGGTGCCTTGCGGGCCCGGTGATCGCGGCGGCGGTCATTCTCCACCCGGACCGCTACATCCCGCGCATCTGCGATTCGAAGACCGTCACGGCAGCCGAGCGGGCGAGGCTCTACGGCAGGATTACCCGGGCGGCGATCGCCTGGAGCGTGGCGGGCGCGGACTCGCAGGAGATCGATGCCGTCAACATCCACCAGGCATCGCTGCGTGCCATGCAGCGCGCCATTCTGCAGCTGGCGCCGCTGCCGGACTTCGTGCTGGTGGACGCGTTCAGGGTGCCGGGCCTGCCCATGGCGCAGCGTGCCGTGATTCACGGCGACTCGCGCTGCACGGCGATCGCCGCGGCATCCATCGTGGCCAAGGTGACCCGTGATCGGATGATGATCGAGCTGCACGCCACGGATCCCCGCTACGGGTTCGATCGCCACAAGGGGTACGCCACCCGCGATCACCTGGATGCGGTGTCGCGGTTCGGCTACTCCGACGCGCACAGGCGCTCGTTCCGGCCGCTTTCCCTCGTTGATAGGATGGACGGGTAAGCTCCCCGCGCCCGTCCCCTGGAGAACTCCGTGGCCCTCGACCGTGAAGACACGCTGAAAAAGGCGGAGAAGCTGCTTCGTCAGGGCCGCATCGACCATGCGATCGCGGAGTATCTCCGGGTCGTCGAAGACCAGCCCCGCGACTGGAACACCGCGAACACCCTCGGCGACCTCTATGCCCGGGCCAATCAGCCCGCCAGAGCCGTCGAGCAGTATGCACGGATTGCGGATCACTTCGCGGAGGACGGCTTCTATCCGAAGGCCGCCGCCCTCTACAAGAAGATTCTGAAGCTGGTTCCGGACCAGGAGGCGGCGCAGCTGCAGCTCGCGGACGTCTCCGTGCGGCTCGGCCTGTTGAAGGACGCCAAGACCCATTACGGCGCTGTGGCGGCCCGGCGCCGCACGCGGGGCGACGCCCGGGGCGCCGACGAGATCGTCGTCCTTCTCGGCGATGTCGATCCCGCCGACATCCCGGCGCGGATGGCCGCCGCCCGCGTGCTCGCCGCGCTTGGCAATGAGGCGGGTGCCTCCGCGAAATTGCGGGAGCTGCATGCCGATCTCGTCGAAAAGGGACGGGACGCCGAGGCGATGCAGGCGCTGCAGGAAGCCGTTCGGCTCAACCCTGCGGACACGGACGGTCGTGCCCTGCTCGCGAGGGTCGCGCTCGCAGCCGGAAATGCCGAGGCGGCACGCGGCCATCTGGACCGCGAAACCGCCGGAAGCGATCCCGCACTGCTGATGGCGCTCGCCGAGGTCGAGCTCCGGGAGACCGACCTGGGCGCCGCCCGGGAAGTCATCGCCGCGGTGCTGACGCTCGATCCGGGACGACGGGACGCCGTCGTGGCGCTCGGGTGGACGCTGTGCGGTGCGCAGCCCGACGCCGCGTTCGTCTGCGCTGAAGCCGCGGCCGATGCCGCGATCGCTGCGGCGGAGTTCGAGCAGGCCGCAGGCGTGCTGCAGGCGTTCGTGCAGCGTGTTCCCGGGTACATCCCCGCCCTGCTGAAGCTCGTGGAAGTGTGCGTGGACGGCGGCCTCGAGGCGGCGATGTACGACACTCAGGCCCAGCTCGCCGACGCGTATCTCTCGGTGTCGCAGGGCGCGGAGGCACGGGTGATCGCCGAAGACCTCGTGGCGAGAGAGCCGTGGGAGGCCGCACACATCGAGCGGTTCCGGCGTGCGCTGATCATGTTGAAGGTGCCGGAGCCAGACAACGTCATCGCCGAGCGGCTGAACGGGGAATCACCTTTCACCGCAATGGATCATTTTTCAGGCCCGCTCGACACGGCGGTGGAGGTGCCGCCCGTTCCCGAGCCTTCTCGGACGCCGCCGCCGGCGGCCGAACCGCCGGTGCCCGCGTCGCCGCCCAGGGCCGCGGCGCGCGTCGGGGCGGATCAGGAGGCGGAAATCGACTTGACGAGCATCCTGGGGGAGCTCAAGGAGGACGCGGCGCACGTCGCGATTCCTGCGCCCGGGGCGCCGGCGAGTCTCGACGAGGCTTTTCAGGACTTCCGCAGCGACGCGGCACGCAAGGGCGCAGCCGACCAGTCCGCGCAGCACATGAAGCTGGCACGCACCTACATGGAGATGGGCATGCTGGACGAAGCGACCGCCGCGCTCAAGACGGCGGCCGGTTCGCCGATCCAGCGCTTCGAGGCCGCCTCGATGCTCGGCCGGCTGTACCGGGAGCATCGGGATCTCCCGCACGCGATCGAGTGGTTCGAACGCGCGGCGGAAGTGCCCGCTCCGGCCGCCGAAGCCGGCCGTGCGCTGCTGTACGACTTTGCCATCACGCTCGAAGAGGCCGGCGAGACGGCGCGAGCCATTGCGGTGCTGCTCGACCTCGCCGCCGAGGCGGGACACTACCGTGACGCGGCGGAGCGAGCGAACCGGCTCGGGCGCGTACAGACGGGAGGCTGATATCTCCCTGCTGACTCGGGTTCTCTTCGCCGCCTACTTCCTCGAAGCGGGACTCGTCCTGATCGTGGCGCCGTGGTCCGGTTTCTGGGAGCGCAACTTCTTCGCGGGGGCGGTCCCGTGGGTGGCCCATGCGGCGTCCAGCCCCTTTGTTCGCGGTGCGGTCTCGGGCATCGGCGCCATTACCGCCATCGCGGGGCTCGCGGAGCTCGCGGCCATTTTCGGCTTCCCTGGCGGCGGGGAGCGTCAGCCCGAACCCAATGCTGAAACCCGGTGACCTCGCCACACGGCCACCCTCCCTCTGCATGATCGCGGACGGCTCGATGGCCGGCGCCTCTCTGGCGGCGTTGATGGGCGTCGCGGCGCGTGCCGGTGTCGATCTCATTCAGGTGCGTGCCCGGCATCTGGAAGGGAACGCGCTGACGGAGCTTGCCAGGATGGCCGTCGATGCGGCCGCCGGCACTCCGGCGCGCGTCATCGTCAACGATCGGCTCGACGTGGCGGTTGCGGCGGGGGCGGCGGGGGTCCACCTGCGAGGCGACTCGTTCCCGGGCGCCCGCGTCAGGGCCGTGGCGCCGCCCGGCTTTCTGATCGGGCGTTCGGTGCACTCGGACGAAGAGGCGGTGCAGGCGGAGGCCGACGGCGGCTGTGACTACTTCGTGTTCGGCAGCGTGTTTGCCTCGACGAGCAAACCCGCGGATCATCGCCCCGCGGGGCTCGCGGCGTTGAGGCGCGTCTGCGGTCGCGTGCGGACACCCGTCCTCGCAATTGGCGGCATCACGGTCGCGACCGCCGGCCGCGTCCGCGAGGCTGGAGCGGCGGGGATTGCGGCGATCGGCCTCTTCCGCGACTGCGCCGATCTCCGGCAGACCGTTGACGCTTTGAAGCTGGCGTTCGACAGATGCTAGCGGTGCTTCCTTTCCCGGTTTCAAGGTAACAGGCCATGGACCCCGGCTACCGTTCTCCGCTCGTGGACTTCTTCAAACGCGGCGAGGTCGCGCGTGACGTGCGCCTCATGGCCGCCGAAGGGGCGCTTGCACCCCGCGCGCACGAACAGGTGGCGCTTCTCGTGCTCCTCGCCGACGATCCGGACCCGGACATCGCGGCCGTCGCGCACCGAACGCTCGACGCCCTGCCCGCGGATCCGCTGCAGGCCTTTCTCGCGCGGACGGACGTGCCGACAGAGATGCGCGACTTCTTTGCCGCGCGGGGCACCGGGCCCGGGGCCCGGGCCGCGGAGTCGGCCGACATGCCGCTCCTCGACTCGAATCCCCCCGCCGCCGCCGCCGGAGCAGAAGATGACGAGCCGGAGAGCGCGCAGGTGCTCGGGTCGCTTTCCATTGTCGAACGGATGAAGCTGGCGATGAAGGGAACGAAGGGGCATCGCGCGCAGCTGATACGCGACTCGAACAAGCTCGTGGCCGCC
>JALZOC010000197.1 GCA_030857365.1 Acidobacteriota bacterium | reverse complement strand
CCGCCCGCTCACAACTCTGCAGCCCCGAGACCGCTTTTGTCGCCCCGCACGACCCGTTCTGCACCCAGGGAAGGAGCCGCTGGCGGCACGGTTGTGGCAGTCCCCGGGGCATGAGCTGGTTCCGGGTTTCCGGCGGGCGCCTGCATTACCGTGGCCGCATCACGCGTGCGCCCTTCACCGAGTGGACCGCGACGAAGGAAGGCGCCGCGTCCGTGGCGCGTGTCGCGGCGGGGATCCGGTTCAGTCTCTTCGGCCGCTCACGGGCGGCGCGGACCCGGCTCTGGCGCGAGCTCGACGCCGCATCGCGGGTGCACTCGCTCGCCGCCGCCATCGACAGCGAGGCACTGCACTACATGCAGGTCATGGCGAGCCTGGCGTATGCCGACGGGCTGCCGCGCGTTCACATCGCGCTCCACCGCCTCGTGCTCGTCCCGCAAGCCATGATTGCCGGGCACGCCCGCGCCGGGCTGTTCAAGCGCCTGAACGAATCGCCGCCGCTTGCCGCGCTCGACGAGGCGACCCGTTTGTTCTTCCTGGAGCAGCTCGTGATCGAGATGAACGCCGCGATGATCGAGGCAGCCCCCTCACCCGGCCGTCCGGTGCAGGCGCACGACGAGTGGGCGTGCATCGGGGCCATCCCCGGGCTCGTGTGGGTGGATTCGCTGTGGTCGGGGCCCGACGGGACCGGACATGTCTTCCTGTACGAGTTCCCGCGCCCCGGCATGCCACAGCCCTCTTCCAGGGAGCTCAAGGCGGCGGTCGCCGAGATGGCCTCCAATGTCTCTTCATTGACGCGCCTGCAGCGGTCCGCGATGGTCCGCGCCGCCGTCGCGCGCTGACGTCCGTGCGACGTGCCGCGCTGGCCGGTGTGGTTCGGCACGGAGGGCCGCTCCAGCGCCGCGACGACGAACTGCGCGACCGCCCCGCGGACCGTGAGACAATTGCGGCGCACCCATCGCTTCCTTTCGCCATGGGTCCAGGGCTCCATACGCGAGGGGCAGACGATACGGCCATGGCCACTGACGAGCGCTCTGAAGCCGAACGGGCAAAACAGCACGTCCGTGAGCTCGAGGAGCGGTTTTTTGCGCTGTCGATCGACCTCCTCTGCTTTCTCGACTTCAGGGGCTATTTCAGCCGCCTGAACGCGGCATGGGAGCAGACGCTCGGGTTCACGCCCGAGGAGCTGATGTCGAAGCCCTTCATCGAGTTCGTGCACCCCGATGACCGCGCCGCGACGCTCGACCAGAACCGCGAAGTCCGGGGCGGCCGCCAGGCGCGCGGCTTCGAGAACCGGTACCTCTGCAGGGACGGCTCCTACAGGTGGCTGCTCTGGAACGCGGCGCCGGATAGCGATCGGCAGGTCATCTACTCCGTCGCGCGGGACATCACGGCGCGGAAGGAAGGGGAACAGGAGCGCGACCGGCTCGTGGCGCAGCTCCAGGCGGCGCTCGCCAAGGTGAAGACGCTGCAGCGCATCGTGCCGATCTGTTCCTATTGCAAGAACATCCGCAACGACAAGAACTACTGGCAAACGGTCGAGGCGTATATCTCCACCCACACAGACACGGAGTTCAGCCACGGCGTCTGTCCGACCTGCTATACGAACGTCGTCGAACCCCAGTGGCGGTCCACCGACGATAAGTGACGGACGGGCAGCACCCCTGTCTTCTGAAGCCGCTCGGCATCCCTGTGGACCACGTCCATGCGGTTCACTTCTCCCGCGGCTTTAGGGCGCCTCGGAACTTGTCGGCGAGCGAACCGAACCCCTCGGTCGCGGCAGGAGCCGCGCGTTCGGAGTACTCGCGCACTTCTGCCGCCTCGTGCGCGTCGAGCACGGCCTTCGCGCTGAGGCGGATACGGCGGCCGGACGCATCCACCTCGAGGACCACGACTTCGACCTCGCGGCCGACCGGAAACACTTTCGAGACATCCGTTTCCCTCGGAACGCCCGTCTCGCTCAATGGCATGAGTCCCGTGCGTCCCGGGCCGAGGAACACGAACACGCCGAACTTCTCGTGGCGTTCGACCTTGCCCATGAGGCGGGCGCCAGGCACGATCTGCCCTTCCGACGACGCCGTGCCAGTGGCACGCGCGGAGCCCTCCGGCACGAGCGCGACACCGATCCGCTTCTTGTCCGGATCGATGCTCAGGATCTCGAAGGCCGCCGTCATCTCCGGAGCGATCTCGCGCGACCAGCCGTTTGGCCGACCCGTCGGAGCGAACGTGGAGGCGTGCGCCAGCGCTTCGACGCCGGGCTCGAGCTCCACGAAGGCCCCGAAATCCGCGATGCGCGTCACGCGGCCGGTGAGCACCTGGCCGACTTGATACGTCTGTTGCACGCGTGACCACGGGTCGTCCGTCAGCTGCTTCAACCCCAGCGAGATTTTCTGCCCGTCCTCGTCGACGCGCAGCACCTTGACCGTGATCTGCTCGCCCGGCCGGGCGACCTGCGACGTGTCCGCCACGCGCGACCATCCCATCTCCGACACGTGCAGCAGGCCCTGCACACCCGAGCCCAGGTCGACGAAGGCGCCGAAGTCGCGCACGGAGACGACACGTCCCGTGATCACCGCGCCGGCGACGATCGTTCGCCGGACCTCGGCGGCGCCCGATCGCTGCGCTTCCTCGAGCAGCGCGCGCCGCGACACGATGAGGTTCCTGCCGCCTTCCTTGTATTCGATGATCCGGAACTCGTAGACGTGCCCCACGTGCGCCGCTTCATCGGCATTCCGGATCGTGTCGATTTGAGAAAACGGGCAGAACGCGCGCTGACCGCCGAGACGGACCTCGTACCCACCCTTGACCACGCCTTCCACCTTCCCTTCCACCGGAAGGCCGGCGTGGAACGCGTCTTCGAGCTGCCGCGCGCCGGCCGCCCCTCGCGCCAGCCGTCGTGAGAGCGTCAGTCCTCCCTCGGTTGACACGAGCACGGCCTGGATGCGATCGCCGACCGCCACCTCGAGGTCGCCGTCGGCGTCTTTCAGCTCGGCAAGCTCGATGGTGGCTTCCCCCTTGCCGCCCACGTTGACGAACGCGACCTCCGGGCCAATCGCGACAATCGTGCCGTCCAGCGTGTCCCCCTTCTTGAACCGCTTCGCCTTCGTCGACGCCTCGAACATCGCCGCGAAATCTTCACTCGTGTCGCTCACCGCACTCCCCCTCCGCAGAGCCGGGCGGCGCCCGGCTGCATACCCCTGACCGTACAGCAAGACGCCTGTATTTCTGCAAGCTTCTCTGGAAAACAGCTCAACCTTGGGAAGGAGGCTACCTGGGAGGAAGAATGATCTTGTCGACCGGCCGGATTCCATAATCCTTTGACAGCGTCCTGTAATCCACTCCGCTCCGGGCATTCCAGTCCCACACGACCCGTCCGCCCTTCAGCGTCATCTCGCACTGCAGACGCCGATCCCCTTCGAAGGTCCCACGCGATCCGTCCATGTACCGGAAGGATCCCTGTGCCACGCGCAGGACGGCGACGTCGGCCTCGGCCCCCACGCCAAGGTGGCCCAGCTCCGGATGCTGAATCGCCCTCGCGGGATTCTCCGTCGACTGGCGAATCACTTCCTTGAGGGGCACTCCCAGGACCAGAATCTTGGACATCGTGGTGAGCATGTCCATCATCGCGCCGTTCATGCTGCCGGTATGCAGATCCGTGGAGATGGTGTCGGGATAGAAGCCCTGCTGGATCGCGGCGGCCGCGTTCCGGAACACGAAGCTGCCTCCCCCGTGCCCCACATCGAAGAGCACGCCGCGCGCGCGCGCCTGTTTCAGGTAGTCGAGCAGCTTGCCGTCTTCACCGACGTATGGAACGGGTCCGCGAAACATGTGCGTGCTGATGTCCCCCGGCCGCAGCCGCTCGGTCACCAGCTTGTAGTAGGGACGCTCGACGCGAAAGTAGCCGAAGTCCACCATGATCGGGATCTTCGCGAGCGTGCCAGCCTCCAGGGCGCGGTCAACCGAGATCCATTCGGGTCCCATGTAGTGTGCGGACTTGATCCCGACGACGACGTCGCGGTGTCTGGTGGCCATGTCGGCGGTGGCCGTCGCATCCATGTCGTGGACGTTCTGCTCGATCGGGTCGCTGACCATGCCGAGCCAGACGATATTCAGCATGGCGAACACGCGCGTGCGCGCGCGATCGATGACGCGGTTGCGAAAGTCCTCGAAATTGCGCCACCCCGAGCTCCCCACGTCCACCATCGTCGTGACGCCCGATCGAAAGCTGAACCCGTCCGGCAGCACGCTGTTGTCGCCGGCCCACGCGTCCCGCATTCCGGTCGTGGCAAAGAGGTGAACGTGGTTGTCGATAAGGCCGGGGGTGACGTACAGGCCGCTCACGTCGGCCACCGTGCCGGCCTCCGCGGGATTGATATCGGGTTGGACGGCTGCGATCTTCCCGCCCGCGACAGCGACGTCCATCACCGCATCGACGTTGTTGCGAGGGTCGATGACGTGCCCTCCCTTGAGCAGGATGTCGTAACGCGGTTGCGCGTGGGCGGCCGGGACAATGAGGACAAAGCCGAGAACGACGAGAACAACGAGCAGGAGGGGCAAGCCTGGCGTGAGCCGGACGAGAGGGTTCAGCATGCGCTCATTGTCCTCGAAACCGCGGCAAACGATGCCGGTTCACTTTCTGCCCGTCAACGCCGACAGCTCGTCGGCCGTCCACGGCGTCGTGCGTCCCTTCGAGTCGGCGCGCACTCCTTGAAGGAGCTCGGCGCCGATCGGTCCGGCGTCGTGGCCCCAGGCGCGGCGGATATACGTGAGGATGTCGGCGAGCTGCCGATCGTCGAGCGTACCCATGGGCGGCATCAGCAGCTCCCCCTTCAGGCCGTGCAAAACAATCCGGGCCAGCAGGTCTTCGCGTCCAAGGACCCACCGGGACTGTCGCAGTGGTGCGGCGAGCCGCGCCATGCCGCTGCCGTCTGTCTGATGGCAGGGGGCGCAATGAGTCAAAAACGCCTGCCTGCCCCTGGCGTCGGTGGTGCTGCCGCGCACGAGCGAGCTGCCGGCGCGCGGGTCTCCCGCGACGGCGATGGCCTTCTTCACCGCCTCCGGATGACGCAGGCGGACACCGACATCGAGGAGGGCATCGGTGTGAGGCTCATTGCTCCACCATTTATCGATCACTCCCAGGAGGGGCTCTGGTACCTGCGTCGGGGTGGCGCCCTGTTCGAGTCCGGCTGTGACCCCGACGAGCAGTCGATCGCGGTGTGCGGCGGGCGCCATCTCCAGGAGCCGCGCAAGTCGCGTGAGGTTTCTATCGCTGATCTCAGCGGTGAAGTTGGTCTCCCATTCCGTGTAGCTGCCCTTGCCTCCAGGCATCAGGCTTCTCGGGTGCTGCGCGTACTGCTTCCAGTTCTTGTCTGCATCGATGCGCGTGAACGACTCGTTGTCGCCCCGGTGAGCAGCGAGCCGGCGCGCCACGCGGCCGGCAAGGTGCTCGAGGAACAGCGGGGCCTCCCACAAGCCGGCCTTCTGGAGCCATCTCAAAACAGCGTCCGCGTCTCTGGTGACCTGGTCCTCGAGGGTCCACCAGAGACGCAGCGGAATGTGTTTGTCCGCGACGTCCTCGCGGCGGTTGATCAACTCCCGCAGCACGGCCAGGGAAGCGTCCGGACCGAGGCGCGCCGCTGTGCTCGCAAGCTCACTCCTGACCTCGGCGTCCGGTTCGGTGCGACCGAGTCTGACCAGCCGCTCGTGCATCGAACGCGCGATCGAGCCAGAGTCCGTCAGCAGGCGCAGCACCGCCGAGCGCATGGCCGCATCGGGGTGGTCCAGCAGGGCGATCGCCCAGTCGGCATCCAGGCCTGAGATGAGGTTCGCCGTCCAGAGCGCCTCGAGCGCGGCTGGTCCTCGTCCTTCGAG
>JALZOC010000196.1 GCA_030857365.1 Acidobacteriota bacterium | reverse complement strand
TCTCCAGGGCGGGATCGAAAACCTGCACGTTACGAGGCGGTAGTTCGGAGAGCGGCAGGGCGTTCACGCTCTCCCGTGGGAGTGCCGAGGGAAACGCGGGAGGAGCAAACGGGGTGCCCGGTGCGAGGGTGACCGATACCGCGCCGCCCGCCGGATTCTTGAACAGGGTGTCGGAGTAGACCGCAAATGGAATGCGCTCGGAGAAGATGCCGTAACCACCCCGGATGTGGTGCCGGGCGCTGCCGCGGGGCATCCAGCTGACGCCCACGCGTGGCGCCACGTTGTTCCAGTCGCCATCGGCGGCCGGGGTGATCGTCACCGAGTCATAGTCCCACCGCACGCCGAGTGTCAGGGTCAGATTCGGGGTGGTGCGATAAGTATCTTCGACAGACGCTCCGGCCAGCAATTGCGCGTCCCGGACCTCGGGATTCACGAACGACTGCGAATAGGACAGGACCGACACGTCGCGCGGAATATCTTTTAGTGTGACGAACGGGCCTGCCGGCACGATCGCGCGACCCTCGAGATCCACGACACAGGCGCCGCGCGCGCCGGGGCCGGAATCGATGCGGAAATCGCCCCTGAGCACGTCAGCGCCATACTTCACCGAATAGTACAGCGGCACGAATCCCATCAAAGCCAGGGCCTGAGCCGCGGCGGCGTACGCCTTCATTTCCGCGCCCCCGCTCACCAGCACCAGCGGCTCCCGCAGTGTCTTGAGTAGTAGTAGCCCACCAGCAACAGGAACAGGTTCAACAGCATGAGCACGGCGGTGGGCGCCTCCCCGCGCCTGGTGTCGCTGAAGAGTCGGAGAATGCGGTAGGTCACGTGGTGTGTTCACAATGAGGCCCTCCCGGACCCCTGATCAGATCAGCCTCGGGCGGTCGCGGGCTCGGGCGGGGTCCAGGCCTGGTCGCCGAACGCCGCGTCGAGCGGCAGCAGCTCCACGTGGTCGGCATAATTACTGAGCGTCTTTTGCGTGATGCCGGTAATGACATCGAAGCTCTGCGCCTTCTCGAAACCGGCTCCGATGAAGCGCCGCGTTTCGTCGTCTCCCGCTTGCCCACGTTGCAGGACGAGGTGCTCGGTATACCGTCGCAGGGCTTCGAGACGGACGTCCTCCACCGGCTGCCCGTTCCTGAGGGCGGTGATGGTGGCCTGATCGGCGCCGCTCAGGCCCGCGATCATCGAGTGGGCAGCGACACAGTAGGGACACCGATTGACGTAGCTTGTCGTCAGGAGCACGACCTGTCGCTCGAGCGGGCTGAGGGAACTCTTGTCGAATGCCGCCGCCACGGCCATGTACGCCTCGAGGGCCGCCGGCGCATTGGCCAGTTTGCCCAGCAGGTTGGGCAGGAATCCGAACGTGCCGCGCGCGCGCTCGAGCAGCGGTCGAGCCATCTCGGGCGCGCTCTCGATGGTATGAATCGGTAGTTCACTCACAACAAACCTCCTTGTCGGCGACTCCGCGCCGATGCTCAGTAAGACTCGTCAGCGACCGACACCGATTCGTTCGGTTGTGTGACCTCCCTTACATCACGGCGTGTAATCATCGCAGCCGAAAGCTGCCTTCGGGCCCCCGGTGACGGCGCGGCCAATCTTATCTGCACCTCATCCGGCGCTATCCATCTGTCTGTGAGGAAGCTCACAGATCGTAAGGTCAATCAATGCCGGGTCTTGCTGGTGTATGTCACCAGAGTAAAGGAGGATTTCGAATGGAGACGCGTTTCGCATGGTTCAGTGCCGCGGTCCTGGCGGCCGCATACGCGGTAGCGGCTGGCGCACAGTCGGCTGCACCACCGCCGCAGGCAGAGACACGGCAAGGAGGAAGCCAATTTCCTCGCGATCAACCTGGCGAACGACGTGGCGACCGGCAAGAAGTCGGTGGACAAAGCGAGGCGCTTCTATGCCAACACCATGATGGCAATGATGAAGGAGCACAAGGTCGGTGACTACCTGAAGGGATTCCAGTTCAAGCTGCCCTCGACGGCCCAGGGCGACCGTGACAAGCCCTTCGGACCTGTAAGGACGACCGGAAAACCGAAGGAGCAGCTCGCGGCCCCGCCGCTGTTCACATCACGACCTGTGATCTGAGGTTCGTCTGAAGGTCAAGTCCCAATTAGGAAGAGTCTCCACGTCGTCGTCGGCGGTGACGTCGGGCAAATCCCTTTGGCCAGATGAGCTTGAGCCGATTCGGTGGACGGTTTAGCTACGCCGGGCAGGAAGCCGCCTCGTTCGAGGATGAGGAATGCGCTTGCCGCTCGGCGCCACGCGATGGGCCAGCGTGCCGCCGCCCGCCCCGGTGCCGATTGATGATTACATCGTAAGACTCAAGCGCCAACCTCCTAACCTCCATCTCGAGTCAGCCACCCGCCGGTGAAGCCGGCCCGTCGCAGGCCCATGCGGAGATACGGACACCGCCGCAACAGGCTCCAGATGAGTCCCGAGCGGTAATTCTCGATCATCATCACGATGGGGCCTTGATCGAGTCCGTAGTAGCCCTGCGAAATCCACCCTGAACTATCCGCTCCGTCTGAGAAGGTCGGATTGTAGCTGCACTTGAAGCCGTACTCGCTTGTCATCTCCGGGAAGTTGTCGTTGAAATGCTTGATCGTCGGCAGCACCAGCTCAGGCGCGAACGGCAGCGAGGCGACCACCGCCCATGGCGCGAGCGTGCCGTCGTCCGGCCCCGCCGGGATGGACCGCGCCTTGTAATCGTAAAAGTGTCTTACGAGGCGGCCAACCTTGCGCTTGGCCGGACCGGGGCCGTCGCTCGCCGTGATGCCCCAGGAGTATTCGCCGTAGCCGTTGAATTGTTTCGGGTTGCGGATCGCGTACTGCTGCTGCACGTAGGCGGCGCGGCGGCTGTTCTCGAAGTAGTCGAGGCCCTTCCCCCGCATGTACTCGTCCTGAATACCGCGAAAGTCGATCCAGACGTGCGATAGCTGGTGGACGAAGAGCGGGCCGGCATAGAGGAATTCGATGCCATACAGTTTTCGCCAGCGATAGCTGCCGGCCCACGCCCCGTAACTTTCCACCGGCAGCGGATGCGTCGGCGAACCGAGTCCGAGCGCGTACAGAATGAGCGCTTCGCTGTACCCATCCCACCAATGCTTCAGAAAGCCAGCTTCGGGATTCCACCCGTGCGATACCTTGAGCTGACCGTTCTGCGCCCACTGCCAGTCCGCTCGCGCGTAGAGCGCATCGGCGAGCGTGCGAATCTCCTGTTCGTCCGGCGCGCCGCGGCTGAAGTACTGTCCGGCCGTGAGGGCGCCGGCAATCAGGAACGCGCTGTCGATGGTTGACAGCTCGGCGTCATGCGCGCGGCGCCCGGTCTGCATGTCCAGAAAGTGATAATAGAAGCCCTGATAGCCGGTTGCGTCCGGCTGCGTGCCCTGCGGGCTGTCCCAGAAGAACCGCAGGGTGGTGAGCACGCGCTTGATGGCTTCGCCACGCGTCAGGTAGTTGCGCTCGACGGCGACGGGATACGCCGTCAGCGCGAACCCGATGGCCGCGATACTGGCCGCCGCGTGCTCCTTCGTGCTGTCCGGCACCATGCCGTTTTCAGGATTGGCTTCTTTCAGAAAATACCCGAACGTGCTCTCCTGGAGATGACCCAGTTCCGCGTCCGTCAGGGACTGCTGATCGACTGTCGCTTTCGCCGAAGCTTTCACTTTCGCCGGAGCTTTCACTTTCACCTGTTACTCCTTCGCTCATCCCAGGAGCGTGTCCGAGAAACGGTGAACACGCTGATAGTAGGCCGGCTTCGCCGGCAGAAACCCCAGCATTCGCGGTATAACTGCGCGCGCAGCGCGCCTAGGCGAACACCACCGTGATCGCCGCGACCGCGTGCGGCGGCACTTCGATCTCGACGTGAACCACCCCATTGTCGTACTTCCACGGCAGCGGCTCCCGCGCCATCCGCGAAGCTGCGTGCAGGTGCTCGAGCTGAAGCGCGCTCAGGTATTCAGGCGCGCCCATCTCACGCCAGGCGCGCTGGGGGTTCGCGTGCGCTTCGTCAATACGCTCGACGTGGACGTGGCGTGGCTCCCTCGCCTCGCTGATGCGCACGTTGACTGTCTCGCCCTTGATCGAATGGCGCGGCAACGCGTGGTTGGTTGCGAGCACGGTGACGGAGGTCTCCTGGCGGACAGCCCACACGCTCACTGTCTCGTGAATGCCGTCAACCAGCAGCTGCTCTGTGCCGAGCCGGTGCAGCAACTCAAAGGCGCGGTAAGCCGGCTTTGGCACGCCGTGCAGAGTGAGCAGACCGAAGCCGCCGTGAAACGGCACTGACGGAAAGTAGTTCTCTTCGAAGATGTCCGTGAACGTCCAGAAGCTGTAGCCCTCGACCAGACCGTTGGCTTCCAGGATTGTCTTGGCGACGAACGCCGCGGCGTACGGCTCGTCGTGGCGTGCATCGCGCGGGTTGGAGGACGCGTTCCATTCAGTGTAAAAGACCGGCGTGCCCCGCGCCCGCCGAAATGTGTCCTGCGCCTGTTCGCGCAGAACGGCGCGCCGGCTGGTCGCCAGTTGCGTCTCGGTGTCGTCACCCTCATTGCCCAGCGCGTCTGTCGGATAGTGGTGGGTGCTGACGAAATCGACCGGCAGCTTCTTCTTCTCGCAAAACTCAAGAAACTCCTCGATCCACTCGTTCTTCGCCGTCGCCGGCCCGCCGACTTTCAGCGCGGGGTCAACGCTCTTGATGGCTTCGACGGTGTGACGGTACAGCTTGAAATAGTCGGCCTGCGTGCCTTTCCAGAAGGCCGGCAGGTTCGGCTCGTTCCATACCTCGAAGAACCATTCCCGCACCTCCTCTACGCCATAACGCTCGACCCAGTGACGCGCCAGCCTGTTCATGAGCGTCGCCCACTGCTTGTAATCCTTCGGCGGCGTGATGTTGCCTTTGTAGTGAAAGACCGTCTTGTACCCCGATGCCAACGCTTCGGGCATGAAGCTCAGCTCCACGAACGGCCGCATCCCGACCGAGAGCAGAAAGTCGACCACCTGGTCGGCATTGAAGAAGGAATAGAGCGGCTTGCCGTCGTGGTCGATAAGGGTGCCCATATCGTCCGAGAGCAGGCCGTGAAACCGTACGTACCGGAAGCCCAGGTCCTCGTGGCAGCGGCGCAGTTGTGCCTGCCAGTCGGCGCGTAAAGCCACCGGCGCGTGATCGCTCCCGACGGTGTGCTCCCAGAAATGCGTGAGCGGCGTGGTCGTTTCAGAAAGCCGGCATGAAAAGTCTGGCACTGTCTCGCACTCCCGAACGCTGTCCCACCGTGTGTCCCGCGAACCATCTGGCCAATCGGCTTTACTATTTCCTGGTCAACAGCGCGGCGCAGGCTGCGGTGGCGGCTCCGGCGACCGCGAACCAGAGACGATTCGTATTCGCCCACAACTGCAGGCTTGAAGCCAACGCCCAATCGTCGAAAATGCCGTGCGCGCCGCGATCGCCCGGTATCGGCTGCCCAGTATGCTGGAAAGGCACGATTTTCGCAGACAAAGACCTGCCGACGGAGTATGCATGCTCAGACAGCCACCTCAGCCAGTCGATGAACACGGAGCACGCGGCGACACCGCGCGCATCTACCACGAGATCCGGCAGACGCTGCGCGTGAGCGGCGTCAATCTGAACTTCCGCACCTGGGCCGCGTTTTCCCATTTCTTTCCGGCGATGTGGGCGGCGATGCAGCCGATTGCCGCGTCACGCGCATTCGAATCAGCCAGCGACGATGTTCGCGCCCGGGCCGCCGACCTCGCCGTGACGCTGCCGGCACTTCGAACGAACGCCGCGGTTGGCGAGAGCCAGCGATTCCAGATCGAGGGGGCGCTCGCGCTCTATCACTACATCAACCCGAAACTGTTGCTCTTCACGGTGCTCGTGAGACGAGGCCTGCATGGTGAGCGG
>JALZOC010000013.1 GCA_030857365.1 Acidobacteriota bacterium | reverse complement strand
CCACCGCCTGCTGGAGCCTGTCGCGTCGCGTTATCACCGCTTCGCGATGGCGGCGCTCGCGGTGAGTGGCATCGCCGGCCTGAGCACGAGCGACCTGGAACTCTGTTCGCCCGGGCTGTCGTACACGGCAGACACGCTCGTGCGCTTTCGGGAACACGCGGCCCTTCCCGCATCGCAGATTTTCTTCATCACCGGCGCCGACGCGTTTGCGGAAATCGCAACATGGCACCGGTATCCGGAGGTTCTCGACCTCGCGAACTTCGTCGTCATTTCCCGCCCCGGCTTCCCGGCCGACACGCTGCTGCGCCGACTGCCCTCACTGGCGGGAAGGATGCAGCGGATCGCCGGTGCCGGGGCCACGGGGCCGGTGACGGCATTCAACAATGATTGCGGCATCTTTCTCGTCGATGCGGCGACACCAGACATCTCGTCGACCGAAGTCCGCCGCCGCTTGAGCGCAGGCGAGAGTTTCACCGGACTCGTTCCGCTGCCCGTGGAGCGGCACATCCTTCAGCACGGGCTGTATACCAGGACCTCCGCACTTCCGACGGCAAATCACTTGCATGGCGAAAACTGAAAAACGACGGATCGCGACCACGGGAAAACAGCGGCTCACCGGCGAAGTCGGCAAGGCCGTCCGCGCGGCGCTCGACAAGAAGGCGGCCGACGTCGTCGTCCTGGACCTTCGCGCCACACCGGCGTTCACCGACTTCTTCATCCTCTGTTCGGGCCAGACGACGAGGCAGGTCAAGGCGATCGCCGATGGCGTCGAGGAGGCGCTCCGCGCGGCGAAGGTGAGGCCGGCGCACGTGGAAGGATACGACCGCGCGGAGTGGGTGCTGATGGACTACTTCACGTTCATCGTCCACGTCTTCACGCCGCAGACGCGGGCGTTCTATTCGCTGGAACGGCTCTGGGGCGACGCCGAGCGCATCGAAGTCTCGGAGGAGCCCGCGTCGTCTTCGGCCTGACGGCGGGTGGAACTCCATCGCCCGCAGGCACGGGATTGTTGCGCCGGGTGGCGCCCCCCTCGGAAGGTTCAGCGTGACTCACGGCACGAGCGTCGCTGCGCACTTTCCATCCACGGCCTGGGCCTTCCGGCGGATGGCGGCTGCGGGGCGGACGCTTGCGGATTCCGCGATCGCTGTTCTTCTCGCGCCGGCGTGTGCCGTCTGCGCGGGGGCGCTGGAACAGCCGACACGAGGTCCTGTCTGCGAGGCGTGCTGGCAGGCCGTCGTCGCCATGTCTGGACCCGTCTGCGACTCGTGCGGTGATCCCCTGCCCGCGTGGGCACCTGCGGCCCGTGACAGCAAGTCCTGCGTGCGGTGCCGGCAGGCCCTCGGCCCGATCAGCCTCAGCCGGGCCATCGGCGCGTACGAGGGAGCGCTGAGATCGATCGTTCATGCGCTGAAGTACGGCGGGCGGCGCTCGCTTGCGCCGCGGCTGGCGATGCTGCTCGGCCGCTGCGCGCCCGAGGTCCTGAACGGAGCGGACGTCGTCGTTCCAGTGCCTCTGCACCGCGCGAGGGAACGCGCGCGGGGGTTCAATCAGGCAGAGGCGATCGCGCGGCACCTCCCGCTGCCGATGGCGCGGGCACTGAAACGCGTGCGCAGGTCACCGTCGCAGACCGGTCTGCTGGCGGCACAGCGCCAGGCGAATGTCCGCGGAGCGTTTGCTCTGACGCGTCGCGGTGTCATCCAGGGGGCTGTCGTCGTCCTGGTGGATGATGTGAGTACGACAGGGGCGACGCTGGAGGCGTGCGCGCGCGCACTGATGGCTGGGGGGGCACGCGAGGTGCGGGCGCTTACCGTTGCCCGAGTCGTGTCGCGATCGCGCTGAGCACGTCCGCCGACACTTCGTCGCGCGGCCGCTCGCCGTCGAGCCTGAGCCAGTCCGGCCCCTCGGCCTGCCGGCGGTAGCTGTCGCGCACGCGGGAGAGGAGCTGGAGGTCGCGCTCGTAGCGATCGCGGCCCGCCGCCTTGCGGCCAACGGCGGTTTCAGGGGCGATGTCGAGGAGGATCGTGAGGTCGGGTCGCGGCAGGAAGCGCTGGATATCGGCGAGCCAGCCGGCGTCGAGCCCTTGCGCCTCGCCGTACGCGATGCTCGAGGCGAGGTAGCGATCGCAGACGAGCACCGCCCCGTCCTCGAGCAGACGCACCATGTCCGCCCGGCGCTCGTGGCGGTTGGCGACGTACATCAGCTGCATGACGTCCGGACTGTACTCGCGGCCGCCCTGCAGCGCCTGGCCGATTTCCGCGCCTATCGCGGTGGTGTAGTCCGGAAAGCAGAAGAGACGGCACTCGCGGCCTCGCGCGGCCACTTCCGTCCGCACGCCTTCTGCCTGCGTCTGCTTCCCGCTCTGGTCGAGACCTTCGAACGCTATCAGAATTCCGTTCATCGTATTCGTTTTCAGGGGCCTACGACTCGAGGGCGAGGATGTCGTCGATGGTCTGGCGCCGGCGGATCACGGACCAGCCCGCGCCGTCGACGAGCACCTCCGCCGGCAGCGTGCGCCGGTTGTAGTTGGAGGCCATGACGGCGCCGTAGGCGCCGGTGTCGAGGACTGCCATCAGGTCGCCCACGGATGGGCGGGCCAGACGCCGGTCCTTGCCGAGCGTGTCGCTGCTCTCGCAAAGGGGCCCAACGACGTCGCAGAGAACCTCCGGCTCGCGCGAGCTCATGGCGGGCTCGATGCGGTGGAAGGACCCGTACAGCATCGGCCGAAGCAGCTCCGTCATGCCGGCATCGAGAACGACGAAGACCCGGCCGTCGGGGCGATCCTTCACGTCCACCACCCGCGACAGCAAGGCGCCGGCGGGGGCGACGATGTTGCGCCCGGGTTCGAGAACGACCGCGAGGCCGGAATCGCGGACGACCGGCAGGAGCGCCGCCGCATAGTCCTCGGCACTGGGCACGGCGGAGCCGTCGTAGGACACGCCCAGTCCGCCGCCGAGATCGAGATGATCGATGGAGATTCCATCGTCGCGCAGTTCCCGGGCCAGCGT
Organism: Acidobacteriota bacterium; assembly: GCA_030857365.1. Lineage (GTDB taxonomy): Bacteria > Acidobacteriota > Vicinamibacteria > Vicinamibacterales > 2-12-FULL-66-21 > JALZOC01. The sequence continues at coordinate 12,598 of JALZOC010000013.1, read as the reverse complement.
GACGATGGCCTGCGCGGCGCGGCGGAGCGGATCGAGGTCCGTGATCTGCGACCCGACGTGAATGTGCAGCCCGACAATCTCGAGCCCGTCGCGGCGGGCGGCGCGCCGGCAGATGTCGCGCGCAGCGTCCATCGCGATCCCGAACTTGTTCGTCTTGAGGCCCGTCGAGATGTGCGGATGACTCCGGGCGTCGATGTCGGGATTGACCCGCAGCGCCACACGAGTCCGGGTCTGGCGTTCGCGGGCGAGAATGTCGATCCGCTCCAGCTCTCCCTCCGATTCCGCATTGATCGTGCGCACGCCGAGATCGATCGCCTGCGCCAGTTCCGCGGCGGTCTTCCCGACTCCGGTGAACACGATCTGCTCAGGGATGAAGCCGGCGCGAAGCGCGACGTCGATTTCCCCTCCCGAGTTCGCGTCGGCCCCGCTGCCGAGCCCCCGGAGCAGCCGTGCGATCGCGAGCGTCGAGTTGGCCTTGAGGGCGTAATGCAGCGTGTGCGGGTACGAGCGGAACGCCTCGTCGATCGCCTTGTAGCGGCTGACGATGGTGGAGGCGCTGTACACGTAAAGCGGGGTGCCCTCCGCGGCCGCCAGGTCCGCCACGGGCACGTCGTCGCACAGGAGGATGTTGTTGATGCGCTGGAATCCGGTCACGGAGGATGATCGATTCTAACCCATGGCCAGCACGTCGCACCTCGCACGTCGAGCACGTGGCGCATAGCACCTCGCACGTGACTTAGGCACCGTGGCACCATCTTTGATATCATGCCGAGGTTCCCCGCCGATCAGTCAGATGACGCATGTCCGTTGACTCTCCCGCCGCGCAGCCGGCGACGCCCGACAGCCTCATCGAACAATGCCTGAGCGGCGATCAGGCCGCATGGGAGATCATCGTCCGCCAGAACTGGCGGAAGGTTTTCAACGTCGCATACAAGTTCGTCGGCAGGCACGAGGAGGCGGAGGACCTCACGCAGGACATCTTCCTGAAGATCTTCAAGGCCCTGAAAACGTTCGACCGCCGCGCGAACTTTCAGACCTGGATCATCAGCATCAGCCGGAACCTCTGCATCGATCATTACCGCAGTGTCAGGAAAGAGCGCCAGACGATGGCCCGCGAAGTGGACACGACCGAGCTGCAGCCAGCCTCCCGCGACCGGACCCCGTATGCGTCGGCCGAGCACCAGGACCTGCGCGAGCAGTTGAGGCGGGCGCTCGAGACCCTGCCGCTGGCGCTCCGCGCCGCCGTCGTGCTCCGCGACCTGCAGGAGCTTTCGTACCAGGAGATCGCGGATCGCCTCGGGTTGCCCGAAGGGACGGTCAAGTCGCGCATCAATCGCGGCCGTCTGGAGCTGGGCCGTCAGCTCAAGCGGCTGCAGGACAAACAGCCGGTTCTGCGGCGTCGGCGCGGAGCCTCCGCGCGGCCGCGGAGCCGGCGCACCGGAGCACCTGAATGAATCTCACAACCGACCACGCCAACGGCGTCGCCGTCGTCCGCATCGGGGAATCGCGGCTGATGTATCCCCTGCTGTCGGAGTTTGCGACCGTCGTGACACAGCTCATCGCGTCGGGTGAACGGAAGGTGATTGTCGAGCTGTCGGCCGTCGGATACGTCGACAGCGCGACCATCGGGTGCCTCATGGATCTGTACCGGCAGGCCAGCGCCGCCGGCGGCGCGCTGAAGCTCGCGGGCGTCCAGAAGCGGGTGGAGACGATGCTCACGATGACCGGAGCCCAGAACTTCATCGAAGTGCACCCGGACGAGCCCTCGGCCGTCAAGAGCTTCGGAGCGTAGCGATGCGCACCATCAAGATGACCAACGGCACGCAGGTGAACCTCGACGGCGATCTCCTGTCCGTGCTCGAGGCGCTCTACGTCGAGGTCACGGCCAAGCGGGAGCTGGAACGGACCTTCGAGGACATGGTTCGCGAGATTCAGCACCTCATCGAGCAGATGACCGACGAGGAGCGCCGGCAGTACCTCGCCGAGAGCCTGTTTCTCAACGTGGTCTCGTATGAGAACGAGAGACTTGGCGCGTACATGAAGAAGCTCACAAGGAAATGACCCGTGTCGCTGAACTATCTCGCCACCCGGTTCACGTGCAGCTGGCCGTGGAGCACCATGGTCATGCTCTGCGACGGCCGGATGGTCTGCGGGTGCGCCGACCCGTATGGCAAACGGGTGCTGGGAGACACGAAGGCCGAGAGCGTCTCGGCGATCTGGACGGGTGAACGGGCCGCCGGACTGCGGCGCGATTTGAACACGGGCGGCTCCACGTTCTGCGGCGACTGCCCGTTGAAGCTCCCGCTGAAGAGGGAGGACGTCCCCCCCGCGCGCGACCTGAACGTACCCCCGCTCCCCTCGCGCCTGTACATCGAGTGCACGGCCGCATGCAACATCTCCTGCGCCCAGGCCTGCTGCGCGCCGGAAACCGGCATCACCCGCACGCGCAATGCCGGCATGCTCGACTTCGAGCTGTTTCGGCGGGTCATCGACGAAGCGGGGCCGTCGCTCGGACGCGTCGACTTCTTCAACTACGGCGAAGCCTTCCTCCACAAGCGCGCCGTCGAAATGTGCGAGTACATCAAGGCACGGTTCCCCCACATCTACCTGTACACGAGCACCAACGGCCTCGCGTTCACCGAAGAGCAGGCACGCCGGCTGATTCGCTCCGGGATCGACGAGGTCACGTTCTCGATCGACGGTGCCACGCCGGAGACATACGCCGCCTATCGGCGACGCGGCGACTTCGACAAGGCAATCCGCAACCTGAGAGCGGCGGCTGACGAGAAACGCAGGAACGGCCGCGATCTGCCCTTCATCAACTGGCGGTACATCCTCTTCACGCACAACGACAGCGATGAAGAGATGAATCGGGCCCGGACGATGGCGGACGAGATCGGCGTCGATCGCCTGTGCTGGGAGCTCACCGACCATCCGGAGGAGATGTACTCCCGGCGGTTCGTGCCAGGCAGCGAGGCGCTGGCGGCGATCCGGCACGAAATCTGGGACGACAACAACCTCGGCAACGCCATCCCGGGAGCCACGCCACGCGCGAAGATCGACGTACGCGGGCCGGTGCCGGGATTCCCTCTCGTCGCCCGGGCGGGGCGTCCGGTGACCGTCCGCATGAAGGTCCGCAACCTCTCCTCGCGTCCGTTCCCGGCGCAGGCGACGTATGGCCGGCGGCTGGTCCGCGTCGGCGCGCAGCTGTGCGGACGCGACGGCGGCGTGGTCAGCCGCGACTTCGAGCGCGCCTGGCTCCCCGACACGCTCCCGCCAGACGCCAGCGTCGACGTGAAGATGACGATGACCGCCCCGGCGACACCGGGCCGCTACGGCTTGAAGTTCGATCTGGTCAGCGAGGGGATTGACTGGTTCGAGGCCTGCGGATCGGAAACGACGACCAAGACGCTGGTCGTTCTCTAGCAGCTCTCAGCTCTCAGCGTTCAGCTCTCAGCGTTCGATCAGTTTCGTAGCTTCCGCCTTCAGGCGGAAGCTACGGTGGATTGTTCACAGGTTCTGACAGCTGTGAGCTGATAGCTAATTCGCGAGCCGGGCCCCGGCGGCGGCCGGCACGCTCACCGGCATCCCGAGCACGCCGCCCTCTGTCGGGGCTTCCACGAGCCGCCAGGCGTCGGTTTCTTCCAGGATTTTCGCCGCGAATGCCGTGTGCAGCGCGTGGCCCCCGCGGTGCGCCACGAGGTGCCCGATGACGGGGTGCCCCACGAGCGTGAGGTCGCCGATCACGTCCAGAATCTTGTGACGGACGAACTCGTCGTCGAAGCGCAGCGCGTTGTTGAGCACGCCGGTTTCCCCAAGCACGATGGCGTTGTCGAGCGAGCCGCCGAGCGCGAGGCCCCGCTGGCGAAGCATCTCGACCTCCTTCAGGAAGCCGAACGTCCGCGCCGGCGCGATCTCTTCAACGAAGCTGTCTTCCGTGATCCGCATCGTCCTGGACTGATGCCGGAGCAGCGGATGATCGAAGCTGATGCTGTAGGTCACCTTGAAGTGATCGGAGGGATAGAGCGCGATGCGCTTGTCTCCCTGCGTCAGCGCGATCGGGCGCAGGACCTTCAGATAACGCCTCGGCGTCTGCAGGCGCTTGACTCCCGCTTCGTTCAGAATCAGATACACGAAGGGGGCGGCGCTGCCGTCCATGATCGGCACTTCAGGCGAATTCAGCTCGACAATGGCATTGTCGATGCTGAGCGCCGTGAGCGCCGCAAGCAGGTGCTCGACGGTCTCGACCGACACGGCCTCGCGCGTGAGGCCGGTCTGGTACTGAATGCCGCCCAGGTGCGTCACGGTAGCCCGGATTTCCAGGCCGCCAAGATCGGCCCGCTGAAACCGGATGCCGTAGTCAGCCGGCGCCGGCTTCAGCGACAGGGTGACTTTGTTGCCGGAATGAAGACCAATCCCGGTGCAGGAGACAGATCGGCGAAGTGTACGCTGAGCGTTCATGACCTCTCTGATGGCGGCTGGGAAAGCCGCTTCAAGCTCAGCAAAGCCTCTGCCAGTTTCAACGAAGCCGGCTCGATGCTCGTAACGTATTGATGTACATGACACTTATAGGTTGAAGGCTGCGCGGCATGGCGGCCCGATCGGGAGGCTTGTGGTTGGCCAGCCACAACTTCGTCAGCTGCGAGTGTGGCTATTGGACCACAGATCAAATCCTTCAAGCGGTCGCCCATCGTCAACCTCTCACGATGCCAGGCTTCGCGGTGGCTTCGGCGAGGCACCCAGAATGTCCGCCAGAAACCGCCCTGTAAAGGATTCTCGGTTCTTCGCGACTTCTTCAGGAGTCCCCCTGGCGACGATCTTTCCGCCGCCTTCTCCTCCCTCCGGGCCGAGGTCGATGACATAGTCGGCGGACTTGATCACGTCCAGGTTGTGCTCGATGATCACCACGGTATTTCCCTGATCCACCAGCTTGTTCAGAACGTCGAGCAGCTTGTGCGTGTCCTCGAAGTGCAGACCCGTGGTGGGCTCATCCAGGATGTAGAGCGTCCGGCCCGTGCCACGCCTGGACAGCTCCCTCGACAGCTTGACGCGCTGGGCTTCGCCCCCGCTGAGGGTCGTGGCCGATTGACCGAGCTCGATATATCCCAGCCCCACGTCCTGGAGCGTGCGCAGCTTGTTCGCGATGGGCGGGAAGTTCTCGAGCAGCGGAAGCGCCTGATCGACCGTCAGACCGAGCACGTCGGCGATCGACTTGCCGCGGTAGCGAATCTCGAGCGTCTCACGGTTGTATCGGCGGCCCTTGCACTGCTCGCACGTCACATACACGTTGGGCAGGAAGTGCATCTCTATCGCGATGACCCCGTCCCCCTGGCACGCTTCGCACCGGCCCCCCTTCACATTGAACGAAAAGCGTCCCGGACGAAACCCGCGCGCCTTGGCGTCGGGCAGCATCGCAAACAGCTCGCGGATGAACGTGAACAGCCCCGTGTAGGTCGACGGGTTCGACCGCGGCGTGCGGCCGATGGGGGACTGATCGATCTGGATGACCTTGTCCAGCAGGTCGATGCCCTCGATCGCGGCGTGAAGTCCCGGCTCGTCGGCGGCGCGATAGAACACGCGCGCCAGCGCCTTGTACACGATGTCGTTGATGAGCGTCGATTTTCCCGACCCGCTCACGCCCGTCACCGTCGTCAGCACGCCCAGCGGCAGCGCCACGTCGATGTCCTTGAGGTTGTGCTCGCGCGCACCCTTCACGACAATCTGGGCGCGTGTGACCGGGCGGCGCGCACGGGGCGTCTGGATGACGCGATCGCCGCGCAGATAGGCTGCCGTGAGCGAACCGCTGCCGCCACGCAGCAACTCGGCAGGCGAACCCTGGAAGATCACCTCCCCGCCATGCTCGCCGGCGCCCGGGCCCAGGTCCACGACGTAGTCGGCCGTTCGGATCGTCTCCTCGTCGTGCTCGACGACGACGACGGTATTGCCGAGGTCGCGCAACCTGGCCAGCGTCGAGAGCAGCGCCCTGTTGTCGCGCTGGTGCAGCCCGATGGAGGGTTCGTCCAGCACGTAGAGGACTCCCGTAAGGCTGGAGCCAATCTGTGTCGCCAGGCGGATTCGCTGTCCCTCTCCCCCAGAGAGCGTTGCGGCGCTGCGGCCCAGTGTCAAATAGCCGACACCGACCTCGTAGAGAAAGTGGAGCCTGTCCCGGATCTCCCGGAGAATGCGGCTCGCAATCAGCGCCTCGCGCTCGGTGAGCTCGACGGCGTCGAACACCCGGACGGCCTCCGAGATGGGCAGGTGGACGTACTCCGAAATCGTCCGGCCCTTGACACGAACGGCGCGGCTCTGGGCCTTCAGCCGTTCGCCGGCGCACGTCGGGCACGGTCTGAGGGCGCGGAACGGTTCCAGATTCTCCTGGTCGAGCCACGACCCTTCGTCGTACCGGCGGCGCAGGTTGGGCACCAGGCCCTCGAACCCCGCACCGAACGGATCTTTCGCCGACCGCGTCTTCGCTTTCCGGCGTGAGGGATCGCCTTCCCCCCGGCGCGCGCTGCCCGAGGCGCCGAAGAACAGCAGATCCCGTATTTTTTTCGGCAGCCGCCGGAACGGGACCGCCAGGTCGATGCCGAACGTCTTGCTCAACTTCGCGAGCGCTTCGCGCACGAGCTTCTTGTCCCCTCTGGCCCAGGGAGTTATCGCCCCCTCCTGGAGCGTCAGGGCATCGTCGGGGACCAGGCGCAGCGGATCGAAGTCGTAGATGGCGCCAAGTCCCTGGCAATCCTGGCAGGCGCCGTGAGGGGAGTTGAACGAGAACGCCCGCGGCGTCATCTCGGGCATGCTCACCCCGCAGTTGGTGCACGCCAGACGGCGCGAAAACAGCCGATCCCCGCCGTCGAGCGTGTTGATGACGACGATGTCGTCGGCGAGGTTCAGGGCGATCTCCACAGACTCGGTCAGCCGGCGCTCGATGCCGGGCTTCAGAATCAGACGATCGACCACCACGTCGATCGTATGGTTCTTCCGGCGATCGAGCTTGATCTCCTCGACCTCCTCGAGCGACCGCAGCTGACCGTCGACGCGCGCCTTCGTGAAGCCCTTCGTCCGGAGGGCCAGGAGCTCCTTCTTGAACTCTCCCTTCCGGCCGCGGACGATCGGGGCGAACACGTTGACCCGCTCGTCGTTGGGCGACAGCATCACCATGTCGATGATCCGCTCGAGCGACTGCGACGCGATCGCGCGGCCGCAGAGGTGACAATGGGGGATGCCGATATTCGCGAAGAGGAGCCGCAGGTAGTCGTAGATTTCGGTAACGGTTCCGACCGTCGAGCGGGGGTTGGAGCCCGTGGTCTTCTGCTCGATGGCGATCGCCGGGGAGAGACCTTCGATGAGGTCCACGTCCGGCTTTTCCATCTGCTCGAGGAACTGGCGGGCGTAGGAAGACAACGACTCCACATACCGCCGCTGCCCTTCCGCGTAAATGGTGTCGAAGGCGAGCGACGACTTGCCCGAGCCGGACAATCCGGTGATGACGACCAGCCGATCGCGGGGCAGATCGACATCGATGTTCTTCAGGTTGTGGACGCGTGCGCCGCGTACCGCAATCCAGTCGTGCGCCATAGCTACTGCCGGGATTTTCGTGGGGAGTCCAAACAGCGAGTTTACCACGTGCCTGGTGGGGAATAGCCGGGGTCGACCGGGGCCGTAATGCTGGATCCGGGTCAGAACTTCCATTCCGCCGCCGTCGCGTCGCTGACCGGCGCGTTTACGAGGGCGGTCGGTGTAAACGGCTGTGTTTGTAGCCGTACGCGGCGTAGACGAGCGTGCCGATCAGGAGCCAGAGACCGAAGCGCACCCAGGCGTGGCGGGGCAGGCCGACCATGATGAACACGCAGGAGGCAGCGCCGAGCAGTGCGACCGGCCAGACGAAAGGGACCCGGAAGGGGCGTGGACGGTCTGGCTCTTTCACCCGCAGCACGAGAACCCCGACGCAGACGAGGGCGAAGGCGAAGAGCGTGCCGATATTGGTCAGGTCGTAGGTCTCCGCCGCATCGCCGATGAGGGCCCCGCACGCCACGAGCAGCCCGGTCAGCAGCGTCGTCGCGTACGGAATGCGGCGGGTGGGGTGCAGCTTCGCGGCCCATTGGGGAAGGAGTCCGTCGCGCGCCATCGCGAAGAAGATGCGGGGCTGGCCGTATTGGAACACGAGCAGGACGGCCGACATCGACACGACCGCGCCGAGGGCGACGATCCACCCGACCGCCTCGAAGCCCGCGAGCTGCAGCGCACGAGAGAGCGGATCGGCGACCCCCAGTTCCGTGTAGGACACCATGCCGGTGAGCACGAATCCGACGATCACGTACACGAGCGTGCAGATGGCGAGCCCTCCCAGGATGCCGATGGGTAGATTGCGGTTCGGGTTCACCGTCTCCTCGGCAGCCGTCGAGATCGCATCGAATCCGATGTAGGCGAAGAACACGATCGCGGCGCCCTGGTGGATGCCGGTGAATCCGTTCGGCGCGAAGGGGTGCAGGTTCGACGGGTCGAGATGCGTGGCGCCGACGGCGATGAACAGCGCCAGCGCCGCGAGCTTGATCACCACCATGATGTTGTTGGCGCGGACACTCTCCTTCGCGCCCCGGAGCAGCAGCCACGTGATGAACATGACGATCCCGAATGCCGGCAGATTGACGAGCACCGGAATGCCGGCGATTCGCGGGGCGCTCTGCAGCAGGGCGTGGACCTCCGGTGTGGCGCTGAGCAGGGCGGTCCGGTACCCGGTGGTCAGGTAGGCGGGCAGCTCCGTCCCGAAGCCGCGGAGCAGCGTAGTGAAATAGTCGGCCCACGAAATGGCGACCGCGACGTTTCCCACGGCGTACTCGAGAATCAGGTCCCAGCCGATGATCCACGCGACCAGCTCACCGAGCGTGGCGTAGGTGTACGCGTAGGCGCTCCCCGCCTGGGGGATCATCGCCGCCAGCTCCGCGTAGCACAGGGCCGCGAGCGCGCACGCGCCGCCGAGCAGCAGGAACGAGAACACCAGCGCGGGACCCGCGCCGTAGCGGACGACCTCTCCGCTCGCGGTCACCTGGCCGGCGGCGGCCGTCCCAATCGCGCCGAAGATGCCGGCCCCGATCACGGCCCCGATCGCCAGCATGATCAGGTCGCCGGCGCCGAGGACGCGTTTGAGCGAATGCTCCCCCTCGGGAATGAGCTCGGAGATGGGTTTCCGCTGGAGCAGCTGGTTCATGGGGAAGTCCGGGCAGAACGGTGCAGCGTATCGGTCAACGTTCAGCCACCACGTGGGAGGGCGGCCGAAGCCGGAACGCGGTGTCGCTCGAGGCGAGCACGACGCCCCCGAACGGATCGAAGACGAGGCCGACCAGCGAGCCGCCAGCCGCCAGCTGCTCCGGCCGGACGGGGCCGTCGAGCCGCAGCCTGTAAACGCCGCTGGCACCGGCAAGCGCATCGATCACGTGAAGATCCCCCTGGGGGCTGAAGGCAAGCCCCTGGGGGCGGCCGAATCCGCTGAAAAACACTTCGACCTCGCCTGCCGGTGACACACGGTACACGCTGTCGCGCGCCCCCAGGGTTGGCGCGGTCACGTACAGCCAGCCGTCGGGTCCGAACGCGAGGTGAAAAGCCGCCACGCTCGGGGGGATGGTGGCAAACACGGCGGGGCGTCCGTTGCGCACGCGGTGGATGGCGCCGGATCGATCGCCCACGAAAAGCGTCCCGTCCGCCGCAAATGCGATTCCACACGCGATCCCGAGATCCGACGCGACCACTGTCGCGACCCCGTTCCGATCGATGCGATGGACCGTCCCCTCGAACCGGCTCGACACGTGCAGCCGCCCGTCGGGGTCGAACGCGAGCGACGTCGGATTGGCCAGGTCCGACACGAAGGGCTCGCGCGACCCGTCGGGCCGAACGATGAAGATGGCGACGGGCCCCTGCTGCCCACGCGACCCGCTGAAGGTCACATACAGATTGCCCTCGTGATCGAGAGCCGGGCTGTCGACCTGGTGGAGACCCGTGGCGAGCGGCGCCCCGATTTCCACGTACGCGGTCTCCCCCGGCGCATCCTCGACACGTACCGGGGTGTGCCCTCCGTCGAGCCCGGCGGGGACGATCGCGGTCAACTCGGACCCGGACGCGGCCGCGAGGCGGGCCAGCACTCCCCCGATGAGCACGCGCGGCAGCACCGGGTCGACCACGAAGTCCGACCCCATGATCGTGATGCGGCCGCCCTCCACCGCCCACAACGGGCGGACCGCGGATATGCGCGACGGGGTGGAAGGTGTCATTCGGACGGATTCAGGGACGGCGTGGATTGACGACGCGGGTGGCCGGGTCAAGCCCCGGGCCCGCCGGCGGCGGGTCAGGTCTGATCCAGCTCCAGGTTCCAGTAGAAGTAGTCGCGCCAGCTGTCCGGGGCCGCCTTGAGGCCGACGGTGATCCGGATGGCAGGCGCCTTTTCGGGACGTCTGGGCACCCGTCTCAGGTGCATGCCGGCTTCAGCCGGCGTGCGGCCGCCTTTCCGGCGATTGCAGCTGATGCAGCAGGTGACAATGTTGTCCCAGTCCTTCCGGCCCCCCTGCGCGACCGGCACGACATGGTCGAACGTCAGCTCCGTCGTGGGGAACACCCTGCCGCAGTACTGGCACGAATGCTCGTCACGGGCGTAGATATTGGCTCGCGAAAACGGCACGTAATCGATGTTGCGCTTGATCTTGATGTAGCGCAGCAGCCGGATGACGGAGGGCAGCTTGAAGCTGAACGAGACGGACCGCACTTCGCGGTCGTACACAGAAATGACTTCGACCTTGCCCTGGCACCAAAGCGTCATCGCCTTCTGCCAGTGGACGACCTTGAGCGGCTCATACGTGGCGTTGAGCAGGAGCGTTTGCTCCATAAACCTGAGTTATTTTGCCCGATGGGGTTCCGTCCTGTCAAGATATCCGGGCCGTAACAGGATTGTTTCCAGCGCCTTAGGGCCAGCCCTGGGCATTCGGCGCGGCTCATCCATCCCGGGGCCGGTGGCGCGAGGGCCCTCAGGCGACCGATAATCAGGCCGAATCCATGCGCCCGCTTGCCGCGACCCTCGCCGTGCTCTGCCTGCTCCCTGCCGGAGCCTGCCGTTCGACGGGAGCGGTGCCGCACCCATTCCCCTCCCCGGGCGCCAGTCGCGCCGGCGCCGCGAGTCCGACGCCCGCCCCCCCCGCCGCCGAGCCCGCCGCCGACACGGGACCATACCCGATCGAGGGCTCTGAGCCTCGCTCCGTCGGGCGTGGCGTGAGCGAGCTCGCCCTGACGTTTCTGGGCGTGCGGTACCGGAACGGAGGCGACGATCCGGCCGGCGGATTCGATTGCAGCGGGTTTGTCCGGTACCTGTTCGCGCAGCACGGTCTGGCGGTCCCGCGCACCGTCGAAGACCAGTACCGGGCGGGCCGGGCAGTCGACACACAGGACGCGAGAGCGGGGGATCTGGTGTTCTTCAACACGACGGGCGCAGGCCCCTCCCACGTCGGCATCCTGCTTCCGGCGCAGCAGTTCGTGCACGCGCCGAGCACGACCGGCGAGGTCAGAGTGGAGCGTCTGACGGGCGGCTACTGGGCTGATCGGTTCGTCGGGATCAGGCGGCTCGACTGACGGTGAGCGCGCCTCGGGCCCCGCGGATCAGGCCGCGCGGTGCTGTCCCTTGCGCGCCAGCCGACGCGCGCTCCCTTCCGTGAACTGCCGAACGTGCAGATCGTCCTCCGTATAGAGCACCGGCTGGGTGGGCGGCTTCAGCGGCTCGATTTTCACGATCGGGTCGCCCGACGGCATGTTCACCCGCTCCATGTAGCGCTGCGGGAACGATGGGAAGTTCCTGAACGTCGTCCCGACCACGCCGCCGTGCCGCGCCGTGAGCCCGTCGAAATCGTGCTGCAGGAATTCCACCAGCGAGGGATCCGGCGCCGAGGCCAGATAGCCTTTCACCATCAGGGCGACCTCTTCGTAGAAGAGCGGCCCGTGTGAGCGGGGGGAGTTGGAGCCGTCGGATCGTGAGACGCGCCGGATGCCGGACTCCTCGGGATCGATGTGATAGAGCTCGTGCACGATCGTGTCGAGCTTCGCAATCCACGGCGGCGCGTCCGGCGGGTACAGATCGAACTTGCGCGAGCGCTCGAGCGACTGGTCGCAGAAGCGCGGCAGCACGAAGGAGACGAGGTACTTGATCGTGGTGCGCCCGACTCGGACGTGGGGCGACTTGGTGACGAACCACTCGGAGCGCCGCGTCAGCTCCCCCGTGGTACGGTCGCGCCAGAAGTAATAACCAGGCTCGCTCTCCGGCAGCGTCAGGCAGTGACAGGTCGCAATTGCTCCCTCCGCGTCCGTGCGCCCGTGGCGCCCGAACACGACGACCTCTCCCAGGTCGATGAACGACAGACGCGGGGTCCGTTCAACGACGTCCTGCATCAGCAGCGTGATGCGTTCCGTGTAATTGATCATGCCGACACACGCCAGCCGGAGACGCGGGATCCCGGCAGGGTTCCTTGTCGCTTCAGGAGGGGAGCTGTAAGCTGAAACGTGTGAGGACTATAGAGTTACATGCGGACCGTGTCAAGGTGAACAGCCAGGAGGTCCAGAACAGCAC
>JALZOC010000195.1 GCA_030857365.1 Acidobacteriota bacterium | reverse complement strand
AACCGCGACGGCCGCCGAGATCTGTTTCCTGGACTCGAGCATTGCGAAGGCTCCTGTGATACGAAGTGCGGCTGGCGGCCGCCGGCGGCGCTCCGCGGAGGAAGGCTAACACGGACGACGCGTGCTTTTAGCGCGCGGGCCGTCGCACGGCCGCGTTCATCAGCGCCCGCCACGCGGCGACCGCTTTCCAGTCTTCGGCATCCGCATGCAGCGGATCGAACCGCGAGGCGTCGAAGTCCACGTAGAGCCGCTTGTACATGTCCGGGGCGAGGTCCGGGTTCGCCGTGTTCTCCTGCGCGTCGACCGACGTGCGCCATGCACGGAGGCGCGCGCGGAGTGCCGATGCGCGGGCTGGATGCCGCGCGGCGAGATTGCGGGATTCGCCGGGATCGACGCTGAGATCGAACAGCTCCGCCTTGTCATCGTCGTAGTGTTCGACAAGCTTCCACTTCCCGTCACGCACCGCGCCTGCGGGACGGCTGCCCTGATTCGTGTAGTGCGGAAGATGCCAGAACAGCGGCCGCGCGCGCGGCGGCGGCGTGCCGGACGTCAGCAGCGGAACCTGGCTGATGCCGTCGAATCGCTCGGCGGGAGGCGCACCGGCAAGCTCGAGCAGCGTGGGCGTCCAGTCCGTATTGAGGAAGGGGGCATCGACGCTGCGGGCTCTTGCGAGTCCGGGGCCCTGGACGATGAGCGGGACGCGAAGTCCTCCTTCGTAGAGGTACCCCTTCCCCGCACGGAAGGGTGCGTTGTAGGTGACGCGTGCATGTGGCCCTTCCGGGACGTGCAGGCCGCCGTTGTCGCTCGTGAAGATGACGATCGTGCGCTCGCGGAGTCCGGCAGCGCTCAGGTGCCCGAGCAGGCGCCCAAAACTGTCGTCGAGTGTCTCGACCGTCGCGGCATAGACGGGCTCGAATGCGCCCGCGTTGGCCGTGACGAGCGTCTGCCGGGCGGCATATGGGATGTGGGGATTATTGTGCGCGAGATAGAGGAAGAAGGGACGCTCCCGATTCGCGTCGATGAAGCGCTGAGCCTCGCGGGTCAGATCGTATTCGCCTTTTCCCCCTTCCGCGTCGCTGGGAGGCGTGGTCGCCTGGCCAGGATGGTAGACGTCGAATCCCTGCTCGAGGGGACCGAAGCCGGCGCCCCCGAGGTGCCATTTGCCGATGGCGGCCGTCGCGTATCCTGCGGCTCGCAGCCGCTCCGCCAGCGTCATCTCGCCGAGCGGCAGGTGCTGCCGGATCGACGGGTGCAGCACTCTCTGGGACGGTGCGTCAGGGCGGCCCGGGAGAAACGTGGTCAGGTGGAGCCGCGCCGGAGCGCGCCCGGTCAGGATCGCCGCGCGCGAGGGGGAGCAGATCGGCGATGCGACGTAGGCGGTCGTGAACCGCAGCCCTTCGGCGGCAAATCGATCGAGATGCGGCGTGCGGTGGTCGCGGCGGCCATAGGCGCCGAGGTCGTTGACGCCAAGATCATCCGCGAGGATGAAGATGATGTTCGGCGGCCTCGGCTGGGCCCGCGCCACAAGGCCAGGCGGCCCCGACATGGGAACAAGCAGCGCGAGCACGATGGCGCAGCGGATGAGTCGGCGGCCGTCGATCATCGTCCTCATTGTCTTCGCTGGCCTGGAAGCCACCGCGGCTCTTCCAGCGTCGCATTCCATTTCTTCCACATCGCTTCGAGCGTGCCGACGCGTCAGGGGAACCTCTTCATGGGCGCACTATAAGAAAGTCCTGCACCTGGTTCAAGGTGCACGTTTGACACTCAGGTGGCGTTTCGCTAGCGTGGCTGTTTTGAAGGAGGCGTCCGTGATCTCGAGGGTTAGGCTTCGGCTCTTCTGTCGCGCCAGCCTGGTCGCCGGAGTTTTGATCGTGGCAGGCGTCGGCGTCTCGTCGGCTCAGACGGCTCAGGTCGCCGGGACGATCACGGACGCATCCGGCGGAGCCGTGCCAGGCGCCACCATCACCATCACGAACGTGGCCACCAACGACGCCCGCGTGACCGTGTCGAATGCCCAGGGGCGGTACAGCGTCCCGTTCCTTCCGTCCGGCGGTTACACGGTCAAATGCGAGCTGCAGGCGTTCCAGACCACTGTCCGGGAGGGCATCATCCTCGAGACGGATCAGGAGATCAGGATCGACGTCGCGCTGCAGACCGGCGCTTTCACCCAGGAAGTGCTCGTGCTCGCGACGCCCGTCCTCGCGTCCGACACCTCGTCGGTCGGGCAGGTCGTCACGGGGAAGACGATCAGCGATCTTCCACTGAACGGCCGGAACTTTCTGCAGCTCGCGCGCCTTGCCACGGGCGTGCTCGAATCGGCCGGCGGCGATCGCGCGGCTGAGGGAGGGGCATTCGTCGCCAACGGGGCGCGCTCGGTGCTCAACAGCTTCATGCTCGATGGCGTCGACAACAACGCGCGCATCGTCGACCAGCAGAACAGCTCGAACGTGGTGTCGCAGCCGTCGGTCGACGCGCTCGCGGAATTCAGCATCCAGACGAACAACTTTTCCGCGGAGTACGGACAGGCCGCCGGCGCGGTCGTGAATGCGACGATCAAGTCGGGGACGAACAGCTTCCACGGGACCGTCTTCGAGTTCATGCGCAACGACAGGTTCGATGCGAAGGACCCGTTCGCGCCGCCGGGCGAGCGGAAGGAGTTGCGTCGTCATCAGGTCGGCGGGACGGTGGGCGGCCCGTTGTGGCGCGATCGGATGTTCTTCTTCGCGAGCCTGGAGACGACCAGCGAGCGTCGGGGGGAAAACTACCGCCTCAGGATTCCGACCGCCGCCGAGCGGTCCGGCGATTTCAGCGGGCTCAGGAACGCCCGCGGCGCCGTCATCCCGCTCTTCGATCCGGCAACCACTGCGCCCCAGTCGGGAGGGCCCGGATTCGTTCGTGGAGCCTTTCCGGGCAATCGCATTTCCCCGAACCGGATCCATCCGACCGCACGGCGGCTGCTGGACCTGCTTCCGCTGCCGAACGTCGACGATCCGACGTCCAATTACGCCGTCACCAAAGCCGCCAGCCGGCTGCGGCATCAGATCGACGCGCGGATCGACCAGGGCTTTTCTGCGAGCAGCAAGCTATTCGTGCGCTACAGCCTGACCAACCGGGACGACGAGGTGCCAGGGCCGTTCGATCCACCCCTCATCGGATCGACGTTCTTCCAGCAGGCGTTCAAGGATCAGGTGTCGCACAACCTTGCGATCGGCCAGACGCAGGTCTTCGGCAGCAATCATGTCAACGAGTTGCGCGTCGGCTTCAACCGCATCACGGACAACCTGCTCCCGTTCGTCAGCGACAGCTTTCCCGACGAGTTCGGTTTTGGCGGCATTCCGCGCGTCCCCGGTGTGACGGGGCTGCCTCGCATCGCGATTGGCGGCTTCGCAAACATCGGCGAGGCAACCTTCCTTCCGAACGGAAAGATTTCGGAGGTGTTCCAGGCGGGCGACACGCTCTCGTTCCTGCGAGGCCGGCATGCGTTCAAGGCGGGCGTCAACTATCGCTTCATCAGGAGCGACTTCAACATCTCGGATACGGCACGGGGCAGCTTCTCGTTCAGTGGAGGCTTCACGCAGAATCCAGAGGCGCGGGCTGGAACTGGCTCCGGGCTGGCTGATTTCCTGCTCGGAATTCCGGCGGTGGCCTCGCTCAGCACGCCGCTCGAGGGGGACATCCGCTACCACTATGTGGCCGGGTTTCTTCAGGACGACTGGCGGGTGAATGATCGGCTGACGCTGAACCTCGGCGCACGCTACGAGCTGTTCACGCACCCGTACGAGCGCAACGATAATCAGGCAAACCTGCTGCTGGACTCGTACCGGCTCATCTACGCGAGGAATCGGATTCCCGACGCGATCCCCGACCAGTTCGCCACTACGGTCCCGGGCGGCGTGTCCGAGACATCGCTGATGCGGCTCGACACGAACAACGTCGCACCGCGCCTGGGGTTCGCCTTCAAGCTGCAACAGCAGACCGTCCTGCGCGGCGGCGCCGGCGTCTTTTACGGCGACCACCCCGTCATCGGGGCCTCGGGACGGCTCCCCGCGAATCCGCCGTTTCGTGTCAACGTGGGATACGCGACAGACCTGATTACGCCTCTTGTGACGTTGGATACGGGGTTCCCTGCTGCCGCCCTCCAGCCGAGGTTCAGCCCGTTCCTGTCGCTCAACGCCTGGAACCCCGATGCGCCCCAGACCGAGGCCTATCACTGGAACCTGAATGCCCAGCACGAGCTTCCGTGGCTGCTGCTGGAGATCGGCTACACGGGATCCCGCGGGGAGAAGCTTTCGGTGTCCTACGACCCGAATGCCCCGTTTCCCGGACCTGGACCCGTGGGACCGCGGCGTCCGAATCCGGCGTTTGGCGGCGTCTCTGGCGTCAAATACGACGGTGAGTCGAGATATCACGCAGGACACCTGCGCGTCGAGCGGCGGTTCAAGGACGGGCTCTCGGTCATCGGCCACTACACGTACGGCAAATCGATCGATGTGGGCGGCACGAACTTCATCGGCAACGACCTCGTCTACCGGAACCCGCGCAACACCGCGCTCGAGCGCGGGCTGTCGTCGTTCGACGTCCGCCACAATATGGTGGTGAGTTATATCTGGGACCTGCCGATCGGAGCCGATCGCCGTATCGATCTGAAGAACGGCTGGCTCAACGCCACCATCGGCGGCTGGCAGTTCAACGGCCTTACCACGGCCCGGACGGGCGTCCCGTTCACGCCGAGACTCAGCTTCAACCCGGCCAACACCGGACACCCTCGTCCAGATCGCCTCGCCGACGGCAACCTGCCGCGCGGCGAGCGATCGGCCGGCCGGTGGTACGACCCGTCGGCCTTTGCGGCGCCGACGCCGTTCGTATTCGGCAATGCGGGGCGAAGCATTCTCGTCGGGCCGGGTGTCTTCAACACGGACTTCGGCCTGTTCAAGCGCCTCCTCATCGGGGCGCCGGGGCGCCGGCACGAAATCCAGATTCGGCTCGAGGCCTTCAACGTGTTCAATGAGCCGCACTATGCGGGCCCGGCGGCGACGGTCGATTTGCCGGATGCGGGGCGAATCACGGCCATCCGCGGAACGATGCGCGAGATGCAGGTCGGCGTGAAGTTTCTTTTTTAGCCACCTTCGCGGCGGCGCGCCTTGCGGGGAAAGGCTACTACATCCGCACGTCAAGCGTTCCCGCGGCGTCCGGGCCGGCGGTGATTCTCTCCATGACCCTTTCACGCCCGGTCTCCGGCTCGCTGACCCTGACGGTATATTCCCCCGGCGCGAATACGTGCGGGCGCCAGCTCTGGCCCGCGATGCGCAGCGTGTAGACGATCTCGCCGTTCGCTTCGTCCACGATCTGCACCACCGGGTTCTTCACCCCGCTGACGTTGAGTGTGGGCAGGTGCGCGGTGGGTTTGCGCCCGTAGTTGTCGAGCATATCGACGGTCACCGGCCAGCCCGGCATCTGCGAATCCTTCGTTGTCACGTCGGCGAGCAACGGCCAGCATTCGACGGTGATGGTGCGGTTCTTCTTGTCGAAGCGGACCACGCCCAGACCCGAGGCCTTGTCCTCCATCAGCTGCCTCACGTCTCCGGCGCGGGGCTGAACCGCGCCGTTCTTCACGGCGAGCACCGTGAGCGGGTGGCCAAAGCTGTCGGTGAAGTCGCCGGTGAGGCCGTGCGCGTTCTTCGGCCTGGTCCACGGCGCCGTCGCCGGCTCCCACCAGCGCGGGTAGCCGACGTTGACCGCCGGCCCGGCAAACGCCACCGGGCCGTCGCGATGGCCATCGATCCCGTAGTGCACGAGCGCCGGCAGATGCTGGTCGCCCGCGACATGGAATGCAAAGGCCCTGCGCATCTCGCGCAGGGCGCGGTTGCGGGGCGTTTGCGGCCAGGCGTTGGTGTCGTAGTCGGCGCGCAGGATC
>JALZOC010000194.1 GCA_030857365.1 Acidobacteriota bacterium | reverse complement strand
GGCCGACCCCGATGCTGTAGTGGCCGCACGGCAGCGCAGCCACTTCATGATCGATCCCGCGCCGCTTGAATTCCGCGACGAGAAAGCGCGACAGCGTGACGGGGAACGTCAGGTCGTAGCGCGCGTACACGAGCAGCACGCGCTTGCCGCGCACGCGCTCCAGATACGGGAACGGGGAGATCGGCATCCAGATGCGTCGGAGCGCCTCCAGGTCGATTCTCCCGTTCAGGCTCTCGCGCACGTGCGCGGTCGAGAGGCCCTCCCAGATCACGTCGGCGAAATACGGAGAGATGTGATTGAGCGCCGCCGCCCGGATGAGCGGTTCGTGGGCAGCGGTCAGCATGGACAGGCAGGAGCCCAGGCTCGTCCCGAGGATGCCGATCGATTCGTAGCCCTGCCGCGCCAGCCAGGCAATCGCCCGCCGGGCATCCAGCACGGCTTGCCGGCAGACCTGCGTCGTGCGGCCGACGTTCGCGCTCACGATGTAGTCCGCCCGGCGAAGCTCCGGGGGCATGCGCGCGTCGTGATACGGGAGGCTCAGACGGAGCGCGCTGATCCCGAACCGGTTCAACAGCCGGCAGAGCCCGACGTGTCCTCCCGCGTCGGAATTCCACTGGGGCAGCACGAGCACCGCACGCCGGCGGCCGCGCGCCGATGCCTCCGGGAAGTACCGGGCCTGCACGATGTTGTTCTCGGGATGGGGCGTCGTGATCGCGCTCGGGAACGAGAGTTGGTTGCCTTCGAGGACGTACTCGTCACACGGCGGAAGCGCGAAGAAACTCTCGCTGTTCTCGACGGTCTGCGCGGCCCACACGGCCAGGCGCGCGGCCTCGTCGGCCGTGCCCGGCTCGACATCCTCCAGCCACTCGAGTCCCCAGTCGAAAGGCCGCACCAGGCGATGGTCGGCCGCGGCGGCGAGCCGCCGTTCCCATCGATGGAACACTCGCGAGATCACGTGTTCAGCCTCGACTCGACCGCCGCCGCGATATCCAGCAGCCGGTCGGTCGCTCCCAGGTGCCCGACCAGCTGCATGCTGACGGGCAGGCCGTCGCGCCGCGTGCCCGCCGGCAGCGCGATCGCCGGGTGGCCGGTGATGTTGAACAGCTGCGTGAGCCGCAGCATGACAGCCCGTACGGGCTCCTGCCGCCCGTCGACATCGACGCTGGCGTCCCCGAGCCGCGGCGCTGCAATCGCCAGCGTGGGCAGCAGCAGTGCGTCACAGCCGGCCAGGGCGCGATCCACGGCCCGGGTCAGCACCGTTCGCATGTACATCGCGCGCACGTAGTCTTCGGCCAGCACGTACCGGCCCATCTCGAGCCGCAGCCGGACCCCCGGCGAGTAGCGATCCGCGTAGCGCTGCAGCGTCGGCGCATGGAACCACGAGGCTTCAGGCAGGACGATGTGGAGGTACACGTCGGCCGTGCGCGCCGCATGCTCGACCGATACGCTCCGGACACGATGCCCATCGTCGGCGAGGCGCTCGCGCGCCCCGGAGAGCGACCGCCGCACGTCTGGATCGAGGCGCTCGCAGAAATACGGCTCGGGAACGCCGAAGCAGAAGCGCCCGCCGCCTCCCGCCGCCGCCGGTCCGACGCGCCCCTTCAGCGCGTGGAACATGATCCGGACATCCTCCACGCTGCGCGCCAGCGGCCCTGCGTGATCGAGCGTGCCGCTCAGCGGCACGATGCCGGCGCACGGCAGCTCGTTCAGCGAGGGTTTCAGGCCGACGATGCCGGAGGCGGCCGCGGGAATGCGAACGGAGCCCCCGGTGTCGGTGCCCACCGACCCGAAGCACATGCCCTCGCGCACCGCCACCGCGGAGCCGCTGCTCGATCCGCCCGGCGACCGCGAGAGATCCAGCGGATGGCGCGCCGGCCCGAATGCGGACTCCTCGCCCGTGGTGCCGAACGCGAACTCGTGCAGGTTCGTCTTGCCGACGATCACCGCTCCGGCCTCGCGCAGCCTGGCGACAATCGCGCTGTCGCGCGACGGATGGCGCGCCGGGACGGCCGATCCGGACGTCGTGGGCGTTCCGGCGACGTCGATCAAGTCCTTGAGCGACACGGGCACGCCGTGGAGCGGGCCGCGATAGCGCCCGGTGGCGATCTCGCGTTCCGCGGCAGCGGCGTCCGCCAGCGCAGCGTCCCGCGTCACGGTGATGAAAGCGTTCAAATCACCCCGCGCGTCGATGCGCTCGAAACAGGCGCGCGCAAGATCGACCGGCGACAGCGCCCGGCTCCGGATCCGCGACGCCACGTCTCCGATCGACCGGAGATCCGGAGGCGCGGTCATTCGGTTGTCTCTCCGGGCGCCGGCGGTCCGGCATCCTCCGCACCGTCCGCCCCGGCCACGCGTTCGGCGTCGTGCACGGCGCGCTCCGCCTCGCGCAGCGCCGCCGTCGATCGCGCCAGCGTCTCCAGGAGCGGCTTGAGCTGCGGCAGGCCGCGGCGGTCGGCATCTGCACACGCCGCCCGCAGCCAGGCCTCGGTCTGTGCCTGCGATCGCGACTCCATGTCAGAAGGTGAGCGTCCCGCGCAGCGAGACCGGGACCGTGATGAAATGATGATCGACCGGGTCGGTCAGGTGATTCCAGGCGAACCGGACCGCCAGCTCGACCCCGAATGGCCCGGACGTGATGCCGCCGCCGCCTTCCGCGAACACGCGATCGCCGAGCCGAATGCGATCCCCCGTCCGGCTGCGAATGCGGCCCATCCCGCCACCCACGAACGCCTGCCCCCCGAGGCCCAGTCCCGCAGACCGGTCCGCCAGAACGAGGGCCGCACCGACGTCGTACGCGCGCGTGCCCGCCAGGGCGTAGTCGGGCGGGGCCGACGGGCCGCTGAACGCAATGCCGATGTCCGGAAGATCCTGGTAGCTGGCCTTGATGGCGAGCGCCGGCCCGGTGCTCAATCCCAGTGGATACAGCGTGACGCCTGCGCCGCGGCCGCGGCGGGTGAAGGACAGTACGTCGATCAGGACGGACCCGTCGCGCGTCTCGTAATCGTGCTCCTTGAATTGCGCCGACCCGACAGGGGCGCCGACGAGATCTTCCAGGGGAAATCGCTCGAAGTGCAGCGGTTGGGTGACGGAGGCCTCGTAGCTGACCGCGATGAACTGACGCCTCGGCTTGCGCGGCTCGGGCCCCTGGCTCGACGCCGGGGTGCCCGACAGTGCGAGCACAAGCGGCACGAGCAGGGTAACGACGGCGCGATGGAACATAGCTCGAAGGGGCCCGGTGGTAAGCTGACGATCGACTGAGCCGAGCGCGGGGATCCGTTCTGCGGCACCTCCAAGGTTACCGTACGCCGTGAGCGACCGCATCCTCGCCGCCGTCATGCCGGCCCCCCGGGTTCCGATCGAGGTGCGCGCCTTCGCGCGTCCCGATCTCCCGCCGGGGGGCGCCTTGCTCCGGACCGCCAGGTCCGAAGTGTGCGGCACCGACGTCCACCTGTGGCACGGCCGCCTCGCAGGCGTGCCCTACCCGATCATCCCCGGCCACGTCTCCGCCGGCACACTCGAGTCCATTCGGGGACCGCTCCACGCCCTCGATGGCACGACGCTGCGCGAGGGGGATCGCGCGGTGTTCTTCGACGTGCACCGGACCTGCGGTCGATGCCGGGCGTGCACCGTCCATGCAACACCCACGCGGTGTGCCGCGCGCCGCGTGTACGGAATCACCGACCCCGCGTCCGAGGGGCTGTTCGGCGGCTGGTCGCAGGCCATTTATCTCGAGCCGGGCGTCGGCGTGGCGCGGCTGCCGGAGGCGGTAGGGTTCGACGACTACATCGGGGCGGGATGCGGGCTGCTGACGGC
Organism: Acidobacteriota bacterium; assembly: GCA_030857365.1. Classification (GTDB taxonomy): domain Bacteria; phylum Acidobacteriota; class Vicinamibacteria; order Vicinamibacterales; family 2-12-FULL-66-21; genus JALZOC01. Next base: position 2,107 of record JALZOC010000194.1, on the reverse strand, counting down.
CGTCCACATCCTGGAGCGTGCGTCGCTACGCGCCGGCGAGAGCGTGGTGGTGCAGGGGACCGGTGCCGTCGGGCTGAGCACGATCGCGCTCGCGCGGCTGGCCGGGGCGTCGCCAATCGTGGCGATCGGCGCCCCGCTCGCGCGGCTGGAGCTTGCCCGTGACATGGGCGCGGATCGCGTCTACGACCTCGAGCGCTCCTCTTCGCGGCAGCGCCTGGACGAGGTCCGCGCGCTGACGGCTGGGGAAGGCGCAGACCTCGTGGTGGAGGCGGCAGGGTCGCCGAGGGCCTTCGAGGAGGGGCTGATGCTCGCGCGTGATGGGGGCCGCTACGTCGTGGCGGGCCACTACACGGATGCGGGCGGCAGCGAAGTGAACGCGCACCAGCACATCAATCGCAAGCATCTCGACATCAGGGGCTGCTGGGGCAGCGAGGTGCGGCACTTCCTCAGGGCGCTGGCGCTGCTGGAGCGCCACGCGACCGAGGTGCCGTGGCGCCGCATCGGCGAGCGCACGTACGGGCTGGGGCAGCTGAACGAGGCGCTGGCGGACGCCGAGGCCCACCGGATCACCAAGGCGCTGGTCGATCCATCCAGGATGACATAATCGGCGGACCCGATGCGGCACACCAAGATCATCGCGACCGTCGGTCCCGCTTCGTCGTCGCCGGAAATTCTCGAGGCGCTGCTCGTCGCCGGGGTCAACGTGTTGCGTCTGAATTTTTCGCACGGCACGCACGACTCGCACACCGAAGTGTTCCAGGCGGTGCGGCGCGCGTCCGGTCAGACCAAATGCCATGTCGCCATCATGCAGGATCTGAGCGGCCCGAAGATTCGCACCGGGCCGATTGACGGAGGAGGCCCGCTCCGGCTGCGTCCGGGGGATGAGCTTCGCATTGCTCCCGGGGCCGATCCCGGGACGCAGGAATGCATCTTCACGACCTACGCGCCGCTCGTGCATTCCGCCCGCCCCGGAGACCGCCTCTTCCTGGACGATGGGCGCCTGGAGCTGCGCGTGACGGCGAATGGCGCGAACGAGCTGACGACCGTTGTCGTGACGGGCGGCCCCCTTGGATCGCACAAGGGCATCAACGCCCCGGGCGTCGCGCTGCCCGCTTCGTCGGTCACGGAGAAGGATGCCGCGGACCTGAGGTTCGGGCTCGGGCTCGGGATCGATCTCGTCGCGTTGAGCTTCGTCCAGACAGCCGGGGATATCCTGACCGCCCGGAGCGTCATGGCGGGCGCGGGCCGATCCGTGCCAGTCATTGCCAAGATCGAGCGTCCGGCCGCCGTCGACAACCTTGCCGCCATCCTGAACGCTGCTGATGCCATGATGGTCGCGCGCGGGGATCTCGGCCTCGAGATGCCGCTCGAGCAGCTGCCGCGAGTGCAGAAGCAGATTGTCCGCAGCGCGAGGGCGTCTGCCCGTCCGGTGATTCTCGCGACGCAGGTGCTCGAGTCCATGCGCGTCGACCCGCGCCCGACGCGTGCGGAGGTCAGCGACGCGGCGAACGCGGTTGACGAGGGGGTGGATGCCATCATGCTGGCCGGGGAGACGGCAGCGGGCGCCCACCCCGTGCGCGCGGTGCAGACTCTCGCCGCCATTATCGCGGATGCCGAGTCGCTGCCGTTTGCCGAGCGGGTCACCCCGGCGGTCGACCCGACCGGCACCCGGCACAGCCGGGCACTCTGTGAAGCGGCGCTGACGCTCGCCTCGACCGGCGAGGCTGACGCGATCGTGGCGGTGACGCGGGAAGGGAAGACCGCGCGGCTGCTGTCCGCCCTCCGCCCGGGCGCGCCCGTCTTCGCCGCGACGGCCAGCGAGCGGGTGGCCGGGGCGCTCGCGCTCTACTGGGGAGTTGCTCCCATCCTCACCGAGGTACGAGACATCGCGGGGCTCCAGCGGCTTCTACTGGATCGCGGCATCCTCCAGCCCGGCGCCATGGTCGTCTTCGTGAACGTCAGCGCCGACGTCAGCCGTCCCGATGCGAATTTCCTGAACGTGCAGCGGATCGGCTGATCCGGCCCCTACTTCTCGGCGTACTCCTTCAGCGCCGCCAGGGAGATGTGCCATCCGCGCTCGATCACGCTGTAGTAGCGCCGGAAGCGC
>JALZOC010000193.1 GCA_030857365.1 Acidobacteriota bacterium | reverse complement strand
GCCTGACGCGGCTCACCCTTGGCCAGTATGTGCTCGCCTCGGCCATCGGGATGTTGCCCGGCACCGCGTTATATGTGTATCTCGGGTCGCTGGCGCCGGCCGCGGCGGAGCTGTCGTCGGCCTCGCGCGGCGGGAGCGCGACGCGCACGGCGCTGTATGTGGTCGGGCTGCTGGCAACGGTCGCCGTGGTCGTCATCGCCACGCGCGCGGCCCGTCGCGCGCTGCACGACAAGCTCGATCGAGAGGGGTCATGACCATGCGCAGGCTCTGTCTCGCGGCGCTGCTGCTCGCGCTGCCCTGTATCGCGTTGCCGGTGGCGACCGAATCGTTCGACCACGGCTACGCCGACTACGCGCAGGTGCTCGCGCGTCACGTCCAGAGGTCGGGAGCGGTGATCGCCTTCCTCGACTACGACTGGTCGCTGAATGAGACGAAGCACGATGAAGCCCGATGCTGTGCACGGATCGCTGCCTCCTGACCGTCGTCCGTTCCGGGTGTCGATCGCCGCTGGTTCGAACCGGCGCCAGTACAGCTGCCCGGGTGGGATGGAGCAGTCGCCACTTCGCGACGTATGAGGAGTGTGGACGAGGCGCAGCACATGCCACGCGCTCTTCGTCATCGGGGTCGTGCCGAGCGGGCCCGCTCCCGCGATCACAACACTTGCGACGAGCACTGCCGCGGCACGACGGGTATAACATGGCGCATGGCTCCAATTATCCGGCCGATGCCGAAATCCGGCGCCAGTGCATGTGATGACGCGGAGGCATTATGCGAGTGACCGACACGCCCATCGCCACGATCGGTATCGGTGTGATGGTGGCAGCAGTGGCGATGCTGGCCGTTCCGTCCGGCAACACGGCTGCTCTGCAAACCGTCTACAGTCCGCCGTTCGGTACGTGGGTCCGGCTCAATGACGGCCGGCCCATTCTCTCGCCGCGCGGCACAGGCTTCGAAGCCGGCGGAGTGTTCAACCCCGCCGTCGTCAAGCACGGCGATCGGTTCGTGATGCTCTACCGCGCGCAGGATTCGAAGGGCATCTCGCGCCTCGGCTACGCCACGAGCACGGACGGCGTGCGCTTCACGCGTGATCCCGGGCCGGTGCTCTCGCCCGAAGCGGAGTACGAGCGCGGCGGCGGCGTCGAGGATCCGCGCCTCGTGCCGATCGACGGCACGTACTACCTGACCTACACGGCGTACAACGGCAAGGACGCCCAGCTCGCGCTCGCCACGTCTCGCGACCTGCGCCGGTGGGAGCGTAAAGGTGTGATCCTGCCCGCGTACAAGGGGCGCTGGAACGTGAACTGGACCAAGGCCGGCGCGATTCTCCCGCACCGGGTCGGCGGCAAGTACTGGATGTACTACATGGCCGACGCGAAGGATACGCGCGACCAGATGGGCATCGCCTCGTCCACCGATCTGCTCACGTGGTCCGAGGAGCTCGATCATCCCGTGCTTCCTCGTCGGCCAGGATACTTCGATTCGCGCGTGGTCGAGCCGGGGCCGCCGCCGGTCCTCACGAAGGACGGCATTCTGCTCGTCTACAACGGCGCGGACGATCGGCTGGTCTACCGAACGGGATGGGTGCTGTTCGATCGCACCGATCCGACGCGCGTGCTCGCGCGCAGCGACCGACCGCTGTTCGAGCCCGTCACGCCGTGGGAAAAGGTGGGACAGGTTCCGAACGTGGTGTTCGTGGAAGGACTCGTGGTCGAACCGCGCCGCTGGCTTCTCTACTATGGCGGGGCCGACAAGTTCGTCGGCGTCGCGTCGGTCGCAATCCCAGAAGGCATGTGAGATCGTCGCACGCGTACGACCTCCGCCTCGAGGTGCGTCCCAGCGCCGGTCGGCCCCTCTCGCCGTCGGGACATCAGCGGAGCGACCGACTTCTCTGGACGCGGTGGCGTGCGTGAGCGTCGATGTGGCCGAGGCGCGCGACCTGGCGGCGGCCGCAGTGACCGGTCTTTCAGTCGCGGGCCCGCAAGGTCACGCTCTTCAGATCCATCACCTGACGCCCGGCGATCCTGTCGGCGCGCAGGCTGAGGGTGTGGGGCCCGCGCTCGAGAACGATTGTGCCCAGGGGGAGCGTGGCCCAGATGCGTTGGGACACCTCCATCCGCGGCTGGCGGTCGGGCCTCGCGACGATCGGTGCGTCGTGCGCGCGGGCGACCTTCGTGGTGAGCCGTGCCTGCCCGTCGATTTCGAGGACGACCGTCCCGCCCGCGTCGGCGGGCGCACAGGCATATTGTACGGTCGCCTCGTACCGACCCCGGCGAACTGCCTCGACATTCCACGAGATGCGATCCGTTTCACGCGACCAGTTGGTGATCCAGTCGTGCGCCCACCCCTGTTTGCCCTGAAACGCCACACTCCCGCCGAGCACCGCCTCGGTCGCGGGTAGATCGACGACCGGCGCCTGCCGGTAGCCAACCGGGATGCGCGGCCGATCGAGGCCCTCTCTGGTGACGTCCGCAAACCAGGCGTCGTACGCGTCGCGCAATTCGCCGGCCACATCGGCGTGTGTCGAGGCGACGTCGTGGCGCTGGCCCGGATCGGCCGTCATGTCGTAAAGCGCCACCGCTGCCGGCGCCCTCACGAGGCGCCAGCGGTCGGTTCTCACCGACCCCGGCGTGGAGTCGACGCGCGTCCGGTCGCGCCGCTGATGCATGAAAAGCCGGCGGTCAGGCCACTCCGTATCCCGACCCTCCAGCAGGGGTACGAGACTGCGGCCATCGAGCGCGATATTGCGGGGCGCGGGCGTCGCCGTCATCTCCAGCAGCGTCGGCATGATGTCGATGTGAGCGGCGTTTCGGCGCACCACGGCGCCAGGCTGCGTGTGGCCGGGCCAGCGCACGAACAGCGGGACGCGCACACCGCCTTCGTCCACGCTGCCCTTACGCCCCCTCATGCCGCCGTTGGGCCGATCGGTCTGCGGCCCGTTGTCGGTGAGGAACACGACGATCGTGCGGCCGGTCAGCGAGAGATCGTCGAGCGTCTTCAATAATCGGCCCACATTCGCATCGAGGTTCTCGACCATGCCGTAGATGCTGGCCCCGACCGGATCGAGCCCGCGCGCCGTGTACTTGTCGAAGTAGCGATCGGGGACCTGGTAGGGCGCATGGGGGGCGTTGTAGGCGACGTACGCGAAAAACGGACGCTCGCGATGCTCGCGGACGAACTGAATCGCCCGATCGGTGAAGACGTCCGTGATGTAGCCACGCGTGGGCCGCGATCGTCCGTTGTCGATCAAGGTGGCGTCGAAGTAGTTGTTCGTGTGGCCTTCGAAAAACCCGACGAATCGCTCGAAACCCTGGGGCTGGGGTGTGTGGGGATAGTGCGCGCCCAGGTGCCACTTGCCCGTCAGGGACGTGGCATACCCTCGCCCGCGCAGCGCCTCGGCCAGGGTGATCTCGCTGGCCCGCATGGTCTCGAGTCCGCCGGTGACCGAGGATACGCCGGTGCGCAGGTGATATCGACCGGTCAGCAGGCTGGCCCGCGTCGGCGCACAGACTGGCGAGACGAAGAACCGATCGAACCTGGCCGACTCCTGCGCGAACCGGTCGAGCACAGGGGTGTCGATCCGCTCGTTGCCGTGGAGCCGCAGATCGCCCCACCCCATGTCGTCCGCGACAATGAGCAGCACGTTTGGCGGCACAGGCGCGGGCGGGCCGACGGTCTCGATGGTGCTGCCAGACGCCCACAGCGTGACGAGGAGTGCGAGGGGCGGACCGGCGGCAATGCGAAGGCTTCTGGATGAACGCGATCTGCTCATGGCTGTTCCCCCCGCAAACCCGATGGGGCCGCATACTACAGGAGGTCAGCCCGCCGCGGCGTGCCGACAACTGCCGATTGCAAAAAGCCTCCGGAATCGCCAGACTGCACACGCCGGCTCCGCGGGAGGATACCTCAAAGCCAGGATCAAAGCATTTCAGGAGCGCACGGGAGATCCCTGGGTCATCAAATGGCGATACGAGTAGCCGGACCCTTCAGTTCAGCGACCATGTCGCCCTGGAGCCGTTATATGCGAGACATCTTCGCCGCATCGCGCGTGTCCGGCCGCCCGGCCCACGCGTCGCGCATCGCCCACGTCTCTCTCCTCGTCATGCTGGCGCTGGCGAGTCCGGCACCCGTAGCGGTTCGGGCGCTGGGACAGCCGGCAGCGAAGCCCAACGTGCTGGTCATCTTCGTTGACGACTTGAATCACTGGGTCGGACCACTGGGTCGAAACAAACAGGCCATCACACCCAATATCGACCGGCTCGCCGCGCGCGGCGTGACGTTCGCGAGCGCCCACACGGCGGCACCCGCGTGCAACCCGTCCCGGGCGGCGCTCATGTCAGGACTTCGCCCGTCCACGACCGGCGTGTATGACAACACGGTGGACTGGCGCCCGCACATCGGACGTGACAAGACGCTGATCACCCTGTTTCGCGCGAACGGCTACGCGACCCTCGGCGCCGGCAAGATTTATCACGGCGCGTACGATCGAACCGACGAGTGGGACGAGTACGGTACCGAGCGACAGAAACCGTGCGCGCCGCTGAACCCCACCGACGGCGTGGGCGGGATCAAGTTCTCTCCGGTGGACTGCGGCGACGACGCGATTGCGGACACCAGCATCGCCGACTACGGCATCGCCCAGCTGCGGCGCAGTCACGCCAAGCCGTTCCTGCTCACGATCGGGTTCCACAAGCCGCACATGCCCTGGAACGTGCCGAAGAAGTACTTCGACATGTACCCGCTCGATGCCGTCCAGCTGCCGCCGTATCGCGCGGACGATCTCGGCGACATCCCGCCCGCGGGCGTCACGATGGCGCGCGGCCCCGGATCGAACTCGCCCGACAGACCATCCGATCATGAATTGATGGTGAAGTCCGGGCGGTGGAAAGAGGCCGTGCAGGCGTATCTGGCCGCCATCTCGTACGTCGACGGCCAGATAGGACGCGTCGTCGACGCGCTTGACGCGAGCCCGTTCCGCGCCAACACGATCGTGGTGTTGCTCGGCGATCACGGCTGGAACCTGGGCGAGAAACATCATTGGCGGAAGTTCTCGCTCTGGGAGGAATCCACCCGCACGCCGCTCATCTGGCTCGCACCCGGCGTCACGAAGCCAGGCACGACCTCGAGCCGGGCGGTGGATTTCATGAGCATCTATCCCACCCTGGCGGAGCTGGCCGGGTTACCGCTTCCGGCGCACGTCGAAGGGGGGAGCATCAGGAAGCTGCTCGCCGATCCGTCGGCGAGCTGGGATCGTTCAGCGCTGACGACGCACGGCTTCGGGAATCACGCGGTACGGACGGAGCAGTGGCGGTATATTCGGTACCGCGACGGCGGCGAGGAGCTGTACGACGAAACGAACGATCTCTTCGAGTGGACGAACCTCGCGTCCGACGCGAAGTATCAGAAGGTCAAAGCGGCACTGGCGGAACGCTTTCCGAAGGTCAACGCGCCTCGCGGCCCGTCGTCGGACAAGAGACCGTAGCCGATCACGTTCGGCGACGGGGCGCCGCTCGATCCTGAGGCGGTAAACGTCGCCACGCGACCGCCGCGTGCTCGCGTCGCTCGTCGGCGAAGAGGGCCCGGCCCCCCCGAACGGCGCGATGACGCATCGGTTGCAAAAGGGCTCCGAACGCGTCAGACTGCCCGCGCTCTCGGGAGGTGCCTATGGCCGAATGGGTCATCAAATGGCGGTACGAGTGAGGTTGTTCATGAGCGCGCGATTCGTCGTCGTAACGTTGCTGTGGCTTGCGGGTGTCACCCCGGCATTGATCCCGGCGGTGGCGGATGCGCAGACGTCGGAAGCGACCATCAGCGGTGTCGTCACCGATGCCACCGAAGGCGCGCTGCCGGGCGTCACGGTGACCGCCATCCACGGTCAGACCGCCAGTGCCATGCTGCCACGACCAACGGAGAGGGCTTCTACGC
>JALZOC010000192.1 GCA_030857365.1 Acidobacteriota bacterium | reverse complement strand
AGCCGGGACCGATCGCAAGGACCTCGGCGCCGACCTCGCCGCAATCGCCCGACAGCGGGCGTCCCCGCCCGTCACGAACGGGCGGCGCTAGGCGGGCCTCCCGATCGCTGCCCGCCCTCACTCATCCCTCCCGCGCGAGCCGCTCCTCCGCCCTGCGCAACGCGCGCTCCTGGCGCGAGCAGGACCAGTGCACGATTCGTCCGGGGGGCCTGCGGGCCCGCGGCGCGGACCTCCAAGTCGGTAACCTGCCGACAATTTCGTAACGGTCACTTCGCCAGAGACGGCGAAAACATCAGATAAACGGCTGTTTTAGAGAAAATATCCCCGGCACTTGCCTTGCGCTCGATGACCGCGCGCTCTGTCGCGCGCATTACCTAACAGCGAGGCCCGGTGCAGAACTGTCCATGGATATCCAGCGGCGCGTCCGTTCCTTCGCGGTCATGGTGCGTACGGCGATCGCACGCGCTCCGCGGGGCGGCGAACAGGCGCAGGCAGCTGACGCTGGTCGCGGCGCTTGTCGCTCTCTCTGCCAGCGAGGTCAACGCCGCAACGATTCGGGTCCCCGCTGGCGGCAATCTGCAGTCCGCGCTGAACGCCGCGCAGCCAGGGGACACGATTCTCCTCGACGCCGGTGCTGAATACGTTGGCAACTTCATCCTTCCCGCGAAAACCGGGGACGCGTTCATCACCGTGCGCTCGGCGACATCGGACGCGCTACTCCCTGGTTCGGGCGTTCGGATCGCCCCGTCACACCGTGCACTGCTGGCAAGGCTGCGCTCGCCGAACGCCATGTCGGTGCTCCGCACCGCGCCGTCCGCGCATCACTGGCGGCTGCGTTATCTTGAGTTCGCCGGGAACGAGGACGGACGTGGCGACATCATCGCGCTCGGCGACGGATCCAGCGCGCAGAATGCTCTGGATCTGGTCCCGCACGATCTCGTCCTGGATCATCTCTACGTGCACGGCGATCGACTCGTCGGGCAGAAGCGGTGCGTGGCGCTCAATGCCGCCGCCGTGACCGTGCGGGACTCGCACGTCTCGGACTGCAAGGGCGTCGGTATGGACACGCAAGCGCTCGCCGGTTGGAACGGCCCCGGGCCTTTCACGATCGAGAATAATTACCTCGAGGGGGCCGGAGAGAACGTGCTGTTCGGTGGCGCCGATCCCGCCATTGCCGGCCTTGTGCCAACGGGCATCACCTTTCGTCGGAATTACGTTTCCCGTCCGATGGACTGGCGGAACCCCATCGTTTCCACCCCCGCGGGTGTGACGGCGAGTGTCGTGACCGCAGGCGGGACGCTTGCTCCGGGGACGTACGCCTATCGCATCATCGCCCGGCGGCCCGCGGGGCAGGGCACGACGGCGCGTTCGCAGGCGTCGGACCAGGTCGACGGAACGGTCACATCAGCGGGTAGCCAGGCAATCCGGATCACGTGGCAGCCCGTACCGGGCGCGACGGATTACCGCGTCTACGGACGCGTACCGGGCGGCCAGACCATGTATTGGACCGTGGCCGCAACGGAGTTCGTCGACGCAGGGGCGCCCGGGGCCTCGGAAGCCGTGCCGACCGAGGGCGAAACCTACTGGCTCGTGAAAAACGTGTTCGAGCTGAAGAATGCGCGCAACGTGATCATCGAACAGAACGTCTTCGAGAACCACTGGAAACAGGCGCAGGCGGGGTATGCGATCGTCTTTACGCCGCGGAACTCGGGCGGTGCGTGTACGTGGTGCGGCCTGGACAATGTCACGTTTCAATTCAATATTGTCCGGCACGTCGCGGCGGGGCTCAACGTCCTCGGGTATGACGTCCCCTCCGAGCCTACGCGGCAGACGGTCGGGCTGACAATTCGGCACAATCTATTTCATGACGTGTCCACGGCGTATGGAGGGAATGGCTGGTTCCTGCTGATCGGCGATGAGCCGCGCGGTGTGACGGTAGAACACAACACCGTCGATTTCGATGGCAGCACCGCGGTGTATGCGTACGGCGGCACCACAGCGGCTCCGAGACTCATCAGGGAGTTTCGGTTCATCAACAACGCGTTGCGCCATAACCGATACGGCATCAACGGCGCGTCGTCTGCCTTTGGCAACACTACGCTGTCCAGGTATTTCCCCGATGCTGTCGTTCAGGGCAACTGGCTGCAGGGGGGCAGCGTGTCGAACTATCCCGCGGGGAACCTGTTCGCCGGAACCTTCGGGGCCGCCTTCGTGGATGCGGCGGGCGCCGATTACCGACTGTCGACAGGCAGCGTACTGCTCGGCAGGGCGACTGACGGTTCCAATATCGGCGCCGACGTCGTGACCCTTCTGAATCCGGCGCCGCCGGCGACGAGCCTCAGCCCCCCCATCAGGCCGGCCGGCCTTCGCGTCGTGCGGTGAAGCGACGGACGTGCGGCTGAGCTTTGGCGCACGCTTTGCACCCGCTGATCCTCCGGCGGACAATGCGATTCCAACCTGCGGCCCAGAGTAGCCACTTGCGTCAGGTGACGGCACAGAACGGGTCTCTGGGTGTCGATAAATTGCCCGCAGACCACGTGGTGAGGGTCGCGGCTCATGTTCGGTAGACGCGTCCTGCGCGTATCGACTGTCGACTTCGCACCCATGCTCGCCGCCCTCGCGGCGGGGTCCCAGGAATATTTCGGCGATGCAGGCGCGGCCATCGAGCCGGTGGAACGGATCGAGCGTCCCTTCTCGGCGCTGTTGCGGCTGCGCGTGCGCACCCGGGGGGGCGAGTCGTACGCGTTCCTGAAAATGTTCAGGGCGCGGCGAGTGGGGTCGGAGGACGTCGCGCAGCTCCGGCGGTTCGTCGAGCGGGAGTATCGCGCAACGCGCCGCCTGCACGAAGCGTTCAGCACGAAACCCGACCTGAGCGCCGTCAGGCCAGTCGCGCTGTTCGCCGAACATCTCGCGATGGTCACGGAGCAGGTGGAAGGGCGCACGCTCGAGCACGTATTCCGGCAATCGTTGTGGGGGCAGCTGCCGCGTGAAGCCGTGGTGGCCATCGCGGAGCGCGTGGGCGCCTGGGTGCGGACGTATCAGGATGTCACCGCGGTCGAGGGAGTCCTCTCGCTCCCAAAACGACGTGACTACCTGGATACGCGCCTCAAGACGCTCGTCGGATACGTTCTGTCCCCGTCTGAACTCGACAGTACTCTCCGGCTGTTCGACCGGCTTGCTGCCCGGGTGCATCCGCCCGCGCCCCCGCTGGTCGCAATTCACGCGGACCTCAATCCCACGAACATCCTCGTGGGCCCGGACGGGCGGGTGACGATTCTGGACTTCGCGATGGCCAAGTCGGGCGCGCGTCACCATGATCTCTCGCACCTGTTCTTCCATCTGGATCGGCTCCGCTGGCGGCGGATGATCCCGGGACGGGTCGTCGAAGTGCAGCGGGCGCTGCTCCGGGGGTTCGATCCGGGCATGACTGCAGCCGATCCGCTCTTCGCACTGATGCTGCTCCAGCACGCGGTCTGCCACGTCGCGCTGCTCGCCGAGCGCGACGTCGGGGCGCTGCGGCCGGCCTACCGGACGCTTGTGCGGCGACGATGGCACAAATGCCTCGCCTCTCCGGTTCTGCAGGCGGGCCACGACGCCCCTTGACGTCGTGCCGGAGCATCAGACCACCCTGCTAAAGGGAGCCGGACGTTTGCGCCGCTTGTTGGGCTTGAAGCGGTATGCCATTTGCTGCGACATGACGACTCCTACCACCTTGATCGCATGCACATGGCGGCGTGCCAATCAGGATGCGCGCGCACACCGGCAGCGGTGCAAACCAAGGATTTTGTGCCGCTGGCGCCCGGACCCCCATCTTCTGGTGTGGCGACTGTTGCTCCGTCGGAAGTGACCCTGAGCTGGAATGGGGGAAGCTGGGCCCGCGCAGTAAGAGCATCAAGGTGACCGACCTCCTGCCAGGCACCACGTACTCCTGGAGGGTCGTATCCAAGACGCAGCACCGGGTGCCCAGACGCAGGACGCGACGAAACTGCCGCGCAGCCGGTAGCGGGCTGCCCTCGGCCGCCCCGCCTCCAGAACTCTGCGGACTTCAAGCCTACAGCTGAGCTGTGGCACCGTGTTTGCACTTTGGTGCCGCAATGGTTCCGCCCGGTGTCCCCCCTCGAGAAAAGCCACAGAAAGCGTTCAAAGTGAGCACGTCATCCGATTCGGTGGCGCCTGTCTGGGGCCAGCGAACCAACCAGACCGCTACCGTCGCCCGCAATGTGGCGTCCCGCTACATGGTCATCGGTATCGATGCTCTGATAGGGCTTCTCGTTCTCCCATTCAACATCGGGCATCTCGGCCAGTCGGCGTGGGGCCTCTGGATGCTGACGACCTCGATCAGCAGCTATTTCACCGTCGTCGACCTGGGGTACGGCGGGTCGATTACGAAATATGTCGCGACGTATCGCGCCCGACGTGACCCGCAGGGGATCAACGAGATCACCAGCACGCTGTTCGTGCTCTTCGCGGCCCTGGGCGCGGCGGCGTATGGCATCTTCGTTCTGGTTGCCTTCAACGTCGAGCACGTATTCAATCTCTCGGCGGGACAGACGGAGACCGCGCGGGTGTTACTGCTCATCACCGGCACCCAGCTGGCTCTGGGGCTTCCGTTCGGCGTGTTCGGCGGCGTCGTCAACGGGTTTCAGCGGTACGACGTGAACAATGTGGTCTCCATCGGCACATCGCTGATCGTGGCCGCGGTGAACGTCACGGTGCTGTGGTTCGGGTACGGCCTTGTCAGTGTGGTGCTGGCAACCACTCTGGTGAGGCTCGGGTCCAAGCTGATCTACCGCCTGAATGCGTACCGGGTATTTCCGCTGCTCTCCGTCCGGCCTTCTCTTTTCCGAATCGCGCGGCTGCGCGAAGTCAGCGGGTTCAGCGTTTACATCTCCATCATCGACTGGTCGAACCGTCTGAGCTTCGCAAGCGACGCCCTCATCATCGGGGCGTTTCTCTCGCCGGCGGCCGTCGCCCTGTGGGCCGTGCCACGCAGACTGGCGGAGGTTTCCAAGTCGCTCACGAACCCGTTCAACACCGTGCTGCTTCCGATCGTGGTCGACAGCAACACGCGCCAGCGCGCTGATCGCCTCCAGACGATTCTGATTGACGGGACGCGGCTCTCGTTGTTCATGGTGACGCCGATTGCCACGGGGTTGTTCCTGATGGCCCAGCCGCTCATCCGAGCGTGGGTGGGTCCGGACTTTGCCGCCAGCGTGCCGATCGCGCAGATTCTCGCCATCGTGGTCATCTTCCGCGTCGGGAATGCTCCATCGAGCGTGCTGCTGAAAGGGGCAGGGCGCCACAAACTGCTCGCTGTTGCAAGCGCCGGCGGGGCCCTCGCCAACATCGGTTTGAGTCTCTTCTGGATTCGGAGCTACGGCCTGCCTGGCCTGGCCATGGCTACCCTTATTCCGATCGCCGCGGTGACGCTGTTCGTGGTGTTCCCCGCGGCATGCCGGCTCGCGGGCGTCGGGATCGTGACCGCACTCCGTCAGGCGATATGGCCGGTGTTGTGGCCGCTGCCCGTCATGATCGCGGTGGTGAAAGCGCTGCGCGCAGTTCTGCCGACCTCGCTGCCATTCGTGATGCTGGCAGCAGCAGCCGGGGCGCTCTGCTATGTCGCCGTATTCGTGATGTTCGCCGTCGGTCGCGCGGAGCGGGCGAACTATCTTTTGAAAATCCGTGCGGCAGCCAGGCGACAGCCAATGCCTCCACCGAAATTGCCGCGGCCCACGCAGGTCGTGTGAGCGCCGGCAGCGTGCTGCCCGGCGCGGACGCTGCGCAGCCGTTCGGGACCACGCACGTGAAGGTAACCTGCCGTCTTTCCGAGGTGCACGCGTCCGCCCGTCACGACCGTACGTCTGGCTCGATGATCCTGGATCGCGCAGGGGGCGGCTTGCAGCCGCGCCCTGCGCCAGTCGTCACTC
>JALZOC010000191.1 GCA_030857365.1 Acidobacteriota bacterium | reverse complement strand
ACACGCACCCGATCGATGATGCGGCGGGTGCCCGCGGCCCTGAGGTCGTTGGTGACGGTCTCCGCGATGCCGGACGACAGCCACGCGAACTCGCGATCCGTGCTGACGTTCGAAAAGTCCAGGACGGCGATCGCGGGCGCCTCGTCGATGGGTCGATCTGGCTCACGGGTGGCCGGCGATTCGGCCGCCCTGGGCGGCGCGGACTCGACGGGTGCGATGAAGCGGTAGCCGCGACGCGCGACGGTCTGGATGTAGGTCGGCCGCGCCGGATCGTCTCCGAGTGCCTGCCGCAACTCGGAGACGGCCTGCGTCAGCGCGTTGTCAGTGACCGCGACGTCGGGCCAGAGCGCCGTGAACAGCTCGTCCTTGGGCACGAGGGCGGACTGACGCGCCACGAGGTACAGGAGAAGATCGATAATCTTCGGGGAGAGCGGGATGATGTCGGCGCCGCGCAACAGGCGGTACGAGCCCGCGTCCACTGCGAAAGGGCCGAAGCGGTAGGTCACGCGTCCTCAGCATAGCATCCCAGGTTCCCGGTTCCCGTTCGGGTCGAGTGGAAGGCACACGGTGAAATCCCGAGTCCCGAGGCCCCGTCTACCCCCGGCCGGAGTACTCGAGCATCTGGGTCTTCAGATCCATGGGGTACGAGATGGTCACGTCCGTGATGGTGCCGCCGGGCCCGGTAATCGGCTGGAGCTTCGGCTGGACGAAGCCTGTGTAGGAAGGCATGTTGAGGTGGTCGACGCGCGCGACCACCTCGTCGCGAAGCGCGGCCTCGAAGTGGATGCCGTACGTCTCGAACAACATCCTCGCCGCGGGATAGTCCCCCTCCGCCTTGATCCGCTGAACCTCGGCCAGGAGGCGGCCGACGCTCTCCTGAAAGGCCGAGGTGTCGACGACGACGTAATAGGTCTTCCCGTCGCGGCGCCGCTGCTCGATGGCGCTCGAGTTCGCCAGGATCCATCGAACGATCATCTGGCGGTTGCGCATATGGTCTTCCTCGATCTGCGTACCTTCCCGCACGCGGCGAAGCTGCACCAGTGCGTTGCGCGCGTAGCCTTCGTACTCGGCCTGGACGATCTCCGGCTGATCCGCCTCAGCGAGCAGGCCCAGCTCCACGAGGCGCGGGCTCGCGAGAAAGTACAGGGCCACGAGATCCGCGCGCGCCTCCTCGACCGCGGAATACTGTTCCTTGAGTGCTGACTGCGGACTGCCTTTCAGATGCTCGGCGATCTTCCCGGATCCGTGGCCGATGACCTCGTGCAGGTCCGTCGTGAGCTCGCCGGCGAGGCTGCTCCACTTCTCCGCCCTGGCGGCCTCTTCCGGCGACCACGCGAACTCCCGCCGGAACTCGGCCGACGTCGACTTGTCGTACGCCTCGTTGACATTCGCCAGCGACACGGACTTGCTGCCGAACGTCTCGCGGATTTCCTGATCGTTCGGCAGGTTGATCCCGACCGGCGTGATGGGCGCGGACTCACCCGCTTCGACGACAACGTCGATGGCGTTCGCGGTGATGCCCAGAACGCCCTGCTTGCGATATTGAGGAGCCCAGGGCATCCGGTCCTCGAACCATTGCGCGTCGGCGGCGAGCTTCCGGATTCCCGCAGTTTTCTGAGGGTTCACATAGAAGACGAGGGCTTCCCATGCGCCCTTCATGCCCCGCGCATCCATGTAGACTTCGACGAACCCGTTGATCGTGTCGACGGGAGAGTCCTTGTCCTGGACCCATGCGATGTCGTATGCCGCGCGATCGGCGGCTTCACCCGTGGTGTAGCACCGGATGAGCGCGCGCAGCGCAGTGCCCATTGGCGCGGTCGCGTAGGGGATCGCGGCTTCCAGGTGACCGATGATCGCGCGAATCTCGGTGTCGTACCGGCCGCTCACCCGGTAGATCTCCTCTACGACCCGCCCGCCGCTCTTGACGAGGCGCGAATTGAGCGGATACCGCTCCTCGAACCCCTCGAGGTCCTGCATCGACACGCCGACATACAGGTTGTTCGCGCTGGCGGTCAGGATGTCCCGCCCCTCTCCGGGTGTCTTGTGCGTCACGATGGGATCGACCGACGGGTCGAAGAAGATCGGCTGCAGCCTCGCCAGGAGTTCGTCGAGGGGTTCACCGCTCCTTAGCGGAAATGTCGCGCCTGCGCGCTCGGCCGCCCGCGCCGCGGCGGCAAAGGCGCCCGGCGTGCACTTCGGCACGAACTTCCGGGCGGTCAGGTTGTTGAACGGTCCGGTGTTCAACCAGAAGAGTTTCGTGTAGCGTTCGACATCCGCGAGGGTCCCGGGATCGATGCCGGCCGGGTGCGTGATGATCGCTTCGAGGACCTCGCGCATCTCCAGGTTGTGGGCGTAGCGCTGGTCGTAGAAGATGTCGCGGCCCGCGAGCGCCGCCTGGTAGAGATGCCAGATGAGCAGTTTCTGGTCGAGCGGCAGCGCCGTGAACCCGTCAGCGTACAGCTGGACAACCGCCGCTTCCTCCACCCGTTCGAGCAGATACTTCCGCTCCGTCACCGCGGCCCCGTTCGAACCTCCGACGACCGGTGTGTCAGAGGCGGGCGTGGTCCTGTCGTTCGCTCGTGCCATAGCGGATGTCATCCCGATCACTTCCCGTGCGCCTGCGCCCGTTCCCGAGTCCCGAGTGGAAGGTTCATTCAATCGCGATCGTCTCCTGGTGTTCCGGCATCCTCGTCGTCCAGCCGAGCGTTGCCGTGATTGCGGCCCCGAGCGTGTCCATCGCGGTCGGCTCGCCGTGCACGAGGAAGGTCGTACGCGGAGGCCGGCTGAATCCGCCGAGCCAGCGCAGGATTTCCTGTGAGTCGGCATGAGCGGACATCGATTCGAGGCGCGCGATGTTCGCGTGCACCGGAATGGTTTCGCCGTGAATGCGGACGGACTGCTGGCCATCGACCAGCTGCCGCCCGCGCGTGCCGGCGGCCTGATACCCGGCAAACAGCACCGTGTTGCGCGCGTCAGGCAGGGAGGCCTTGAGATGATGCAGCACGCGCCCTCCGGTCGCCATGCCGCTGGCCGAAATGATGATCGAGGGTGTCTTCGACTGCGTCAGCTGCCTTGACTCCGCCGGCGTCGAGATTGTGCGGAACCGCGCGGTACAGAACGCGCAGAGCTGCCGCTCCTGCCCGGCGTGCCGGCGCCGGGCTTCGGGCTGGTCGTGCCTGGCCGCGGGACCGTGCGGCGCTTTCCCGTCCCGATCCTCGGGGTGCATCTCCGGGTCGAGCTCCCGGAGCCGCTCTGTGTATCGTGCGAGCGCCTCCACCGCCATCGGGCTGTCCACGAACACAGGGAGCACGGGGATGCGTTTTTCCTCTTCGAGCCGCTTGATCCAGTAGATCAACTCCTCGACACGGCCGATCGCAAAGGCGGGAATAATCACGCGCCCGCCGCGTTTGGCCGTGGCGGAAATCACCTCGGCGAGCTGGGACCCGCTGTCGTCCTCTTCGTGCACGCGGTCGCCATACGTGGACTCGACGAGCAGGTAATCCGCCTCCGCGACCATCGTCGGATCCGGCAGCACCGGCCGGCCGAAGCGGCCGAGATCGCCGCCGAAGAGAATGGTGCGACCGCCCGTCGTGACGCGCGCGTACGACGATCCCAGCAGGTGCCCGGCGTTGATGAACTCGACCTCGACGTCCGGGGCGACCGGGACCGGCCGGTCGTACGCGACCGGCTGCAGCTGCGACACCGCCCGCGCGGCATCGGCCTCGCCATAGAGCGGCAGCGCCGGCGCGTGCTTGGAGTATCCATGCCGATTCGCGTTCGCCGCGTCCTCTTCCTGGATGCGGCCGGAATCAGGCAGGACAATCCTGCAGAGATCCTGCGTCCCCGGGGTGCAGAACACGCGCCCGCGAAAGCCCTGGGAGACGAGCCGCGGCAGGTACCCGCAGTGATCGAGGTGCGCGTGTGTAAGAACGATCGCGTCGATATCCGCGGGCGGGATCGGAAACTCCTGCCAGTTCCGCAGCCGCAGCTCCTTCAGACCCTGGAAGAGACCCGCATCGATGAGCACCCTCGCGCGGCCCGTCTCGAGCAGGTATTTGGACCCGGTGACGGTGCGTGCGGCGCCGAGGAAAGTGATTGAGGCCATTGGCGTTCAGTATAATCGTGGGCGGCAGGTCCATTCCTCTCGATGCACACCCTCCTCGAAAACATGCGGTCCGGCCGTCCGGTGATTGCCGCGGAGCTGCGGCCGCCGCGCGCGGAGCTCGAAACGGCCGCGAGCATGGATGCGTGGATCGATACGTATCACGCGGTCCGCAGCCTCACCCGCGCGGGGACCTTCGTCTTCCTCACCGACAGCGCGGTCGGATCGAAGGAAGAAGACAACCTTCGCCACCTGGTCATCAACCTGGGGAGCGACGTCCCGCGATCGGGCGTCGTGCCGTTCCTCACGTGCAAGCATCCACTCGACTACTGCCTGGCGTATGCCGATCGCGCGCGCGACCATGGGTTCGACACACTGGTGGTGCTGGGCGGTGACAAGAGCGTGGGCGCGCCCCGGTGCGTCGAGCATGCCTGGCAGCTCCGCCGCGAGATCCGCCACCGTGTTCCTCAGCTGTCGCTGGGCGGCTGGGCCAACCCGCACACGAATCCGGCGACGCAGGTCGGACACCTGCTCGCCGAACAGGCGAACGCGGAGTTTTACCTGACACAAATCGTGTCGCATCACAGCCGCGCGCGCGTCGAGGATTTTCTCGCGGAGGCGGCCCGGCGCGGGCTGTCCCTGCCGGGAATGTTCGGGGTGTTCTACTACCGCTCCGCCAACGCGCGGACACTCGCCGCGCTCGGATCGTTCCTGCCCGTTCCGGCGCGGGAACTGACGGCGGAATTTTCGGCGGGCGGGACACCCGACGAGATCTGCGCCCGATCAATCCGGACGCTCACCGCCGCGGGCGTCCGGCATTTCTACATCAGCAACCTGCCGATCACGCGGGCGGCGCACACCCTCCAGCGCATCCTGGACCTCGCCGTTACGGCCGACGTGGAACGCTGACCGCTGCGGCGGCGTGCGGTGCACATACAGAGCAGCGCGCCGCTACCCGCCAGCGCCCTTGAACTGGTCGTCCTCGTCGGCGAAGAGGATATTGAAGCTCGTCAAAGATCCGTAGCAGCCGCTGACGTACGCCTGCAGCTTCACCTTCACGTCTTCCGGAATCTCCGCGGCGTTCACCTGCTGCTCCAGCGTCCGCAGCCGATTCCGCACCATCACGATCTTGTGAAAGAAGGTCTCGATCGGCCAGCTCTTCTCCTGGAGCGCCGGATTCCCCGGCCGCAGCACCAGGTGGCCGTTGCGCCACTTCTCGGCCGGCACGGTCGCGGTGATCCCCGCCTCCTCCCGGATCACGCGCCGCAGAATCATCTCGATATCCACACCGGATCCGTTGCTCACGGGTGCAATCCTTTCGCGCTCCGACACAACCGGGAACGGCTCGCGCTCCGCCCTGGCCGCACGCCTGGGCTCCTTCGTCGGCGCCGTGATGTCGCTGCCCCAGCTCGCCACCCGCGACTCCTGCCCCACTCTCGGGCCTCCGCGGAAATTGTGCTCACTGTGGCAATAGCCGCAAACCACCCGGACGGCATGCCCTTCCGCGTCGGCCACGACGACGGTGTGCATCCGGTCGGTCTTGCACGAGCGGCAGAAGTCCTCGATCGACTCGCCGGCGCGGTACTGACGCATCGCGCCATGGTAGCAAACTCCGTCCTTCCCGCCTGACCAGCCTCAACCAGGCTGCGAACCCGATCCCTGATCCCCGATCCCCGATCCCCGATCCCATCTTCTATACTCCAACGCATGGGCAAGTTTCTCGACACCGTGCCCTTCTCCGGCATCATTCGCATCCGCGACATGATGTACGGCGTCAAGGATCCCTTTCGTCTCGACCAGGGGGATGTCAGCTTCGACGCGCCCGAGAC
>JALZOC010000190.1 GCA_030857365.1 Acidobacteriota bacterium | reverse complement strand
TGTCTTGAGCGCTCGGAGAATCGCGGTGCGCTCAATGTCAGCCAGCGGCGCAAGCTGATCGGCGTCCCTTTGGTCTGCAGCGCTCGAGCTCGACGGCGGGGTCGGCTCATGAACCGCCGTTCTCGACACTTCCTCGACGCGAATGTGATCAGCTGTGATCGGACCGATGCGCGCCAGGATGACAGCCCGTTCGACCACATTCTGCAGCTCGCGGACGTTGCCGGGCCAATGGTAACGCTGCAGCTTGTCGAGCGCCGCCTGCTGAATCTCGGCGACGCGCTTCCCCGCGCGTTCGGCGAACCTGGCGCCGAAATGACTCGCCAACAGCGGAATGTCGGCGAGCCGCTCGCGAAGTGGCGGGACGTGGATGGGGAACACATTGAGACGGTAAAAGAGATCCTCGCGGAACGCCTTGTCAGCCACTCTAACCGTCAGGTCCTGGTTCGTCGCCGCCACGATTCGGACGTTGACGACGACGGGCTGCGTGCCACCGACGCGCTCCACGCGGCCATCCTGCAGGACGCGGAGCAGTTTCGCCTGGGCGGCGAGCGGCAGGTCCCCGATCTCATCGAGAAAGAGCGTTCCGCCATGCGCGACTTCGAACCTCCCTGGCTTGCGCGCGTGGGCGCCGGTGAAGGCGCCCTTCTCGTGGCCGAACATCTCGCTCTCGACCAGGGTCTCAGGAAGCGCCGCGCAGTTGACTGGCACGAACGGACGCGACGCCCGACGACTTGACTCGTGCACCGCCCGCGCCACGAGCTCCTTTCCCGTTCCCGTCTCGCCGAGCAGCAGGACGGTCACATCCGACGTGGCGACCTGCTCCACCTCCGCGAGCACTCGACGCAGGGCCGTGCTCTCCCCGACGATGCTGCCGAAGGAATAGGCGGTGTTCACGGCCTGCCGCAGCTCGGTCACCTGCTCGCACAGTTCGCGTCGCTGCCGTAACAGCGTTCGAAGTCTGGCACGATCCTGCTGACTCGCTTCATAGAGCCTCGCGTTCGTGATGCCGATAGCGGCCTGCGCCGCGAACAGTTCCAGCCGTTTGATCTGCAGCTCACTTGGAGGGCGATCGGCACTCAATTCCGTGGAATCCACACACACGACGCCAACGGCGACGTCGGCTGCGATCAACGGCACGCTCAGGACGGACTTCAGGCCCGAGGCGTGGACTCGTTCTGGGTGCTGCCAGCGTTGCTCGCGCGTGACATCCGGCACGAACATGAACTCGCGGTTGCTGAACGTCAGCCAGGCAATGGTGTTCGACTGCGCGGGATTTTCGACGTTCTGAAAGGCCTCCGCGCCATCACCATGGAACTTCGCGACGCGGAGCACATTCCGCACGGGGTCGTGCAGGAAGATCCAGCTCGCCGTCGCCGCGAACACCGCGGCGGCGCCGGCCAGCACCGCATCACACACCTCATCCACATCGAGGTTCGTACTCAGCTTCCGGACGGCCGCCAGCAAATGGTCTTCGATACGACGCGAGAGCGGCGCCGCCGCGTCTTGGTACGACCAGGAATGCTTGTTGGAACTCTGCATCGGCGTCGGGCTGGAAGAGGGATTCCAGCGATTCAGCACACCACGTTCATCACAGACTATCGTGTGACGGGGGCCCCCACAAGAACTGATCAGTCCGCAGGTTGGCTTCGTCGAATCGAGGGGGCCTAGCGGCTGAGCTGGCGAGGCGGACTTGCCAACAGGCGTCCTGTTTGCAGTCCAGAGCACCTACTGCGTATGCGGCTCCGGAGGAACGTTGGCCAGAATCTCGGTGAAACAAGTCGACGGCCGATCCTGTGTGACTGTAACCGGTCAGCTGTCCGCAGCTGATCTGGGCCGGCTCGAACGCGCGTGCGGAGCAGCCCTCGAGCACAAACGGATTGAACTGGAGCTCCAACTTTCCCGAGTCAGCGCGATGGACGCGGCGGCGCGCGCGTTCGTCCAACGCCTCGTCGACCGCGGCGCCATTCTCGTCGATTCGTGCGGCGCACCATCCCGCACGCGACGGGGCCCCTGACGCTCGATCGCGGACGACCAGACGCGCAGCGGATGACGATATGTCGTCGATTCGTCAGAATGGTGTGAGCGCCGCCGTTCGCCCGCGCGCAATATTCGCGGCCTCCCGCTGCCCCACCTTCGACCGCGCCTCCGTTCGCCGTGTGCTGCGTATCTTGCAGTGACCGGTGGCGGGACGACGTGGCGTCCCATGAGGCTCGGAGACGGAAACAACGGGCGGCGGACCGCCCCACCGCCCCGGAGAACGTGATGCTCAGGCGATGACCACGATCGACGGCCGTCAGGTGCTGGTGGAGGAAACGCTTCTGGAACGGCAGACGAGTGCCGGCGGCACGGGCATCCTGGCGTATCCGTTCAGCCGCGCCAGCCGCATCGAATTCGCCGCGGGAGGCCGGCACATTGGCTTCAACCGCGAACTGCAGACCGACGTGTTCTCGCTTCTCACGGGCGAGCAGATCGCGGAGTCCAGCGACGACCTGCCGGCGGCTGATGGCCTGACGCTCGCAGACGCGGGGGCAGCGCTCGTCTACGACACGTCACTCCTTGGCGCGACGAGCCCCATCCTCGGGAGGCGGTACCGTTTCGATTTCACGCAGACGGCAGGGTCGCTCGTGTACTCCGGAGTCGTCGCAGATGTCCGCCAGTACTTCATGCCCGTTCGCCCGTTCACGCTGGCGCTCCGCGGCATGCACTTCGGGCGCTACGGTCGCGATGCGGAGGATGTCAGGCTGCGATCGAGGTATCTCGGCTATCCCCAGCTCGTACGCGGTTACGACGTCGGATCGTTCAGCGCCAGCGAGTGCGAACCCGGTCCCGCGGGCGACTGCCAGTCCGTCGATCAACTCATCGGAAGCCGGCTGCTGGTCGCAAACGCCGAAATCCGGTTCCCGCTCTGGGGCGCGCTGGGCGGTGATGACTTCTACGGACCGCTGCCCCTCGAGCTGGCCCTGTTCGCCGACGCCGGCGTGGCCTGGGACCGCGCGTCTTCTCCGTCCTTCACCAGCGGCGAGCGCGACTTCGTGAAGAGCGTCGGAGCAGCAGCCCGCATCAATGTGTTCGGTTACGCTGTCGCCGAGATCAACTACGTGCGACCGCTGGATCGACCCGGCAAGGGATGGCTCTGGCAGTTCTCGCTCCGGCCAGGTTTCTGAGAGCTCGGTGCCAGCGACACGGGTGGATCCGGACCCGCTACGGCGACTCGTTGGGCGCATCGTCGCCGTAGCAGGCCGGACGCTCTCGAAGTGGAAGCGTCCGATCGGCTGGACCGCGGGGATGCTGTCCATTCTGCTGTTGTGGGGCGCTGGCATCGAACCTCGTCTCATCGACGAGGAGTGGGAAACTGCCTCCGTGCCTGAACTGCCGATCGAGTGGGAGGGTGCGCGCGTCGCGCTGATTGCGGATCTCCAGGTTGGCATGTGGCTCGCGAACACGGACACGGTGCGACGGATTGTCGAACGCGTGATCGACGAGCGCCCGGCGGCCATTCTGATCGCGGGCGATTTCCTCTACCACCCGACCCAGGAGTCCGGAGAGCCTCGTGAAGCGCGCGACGAGCTCGAACGCGAAGACATGCGTGAGCTGCGGACACAGGTCGCCGAAGTCGTGTCGTTGCTCCAGCCGCTGACGGCCGCGGGCATCAGCACGTTCGCGGTACTCGGCAACCACGACTACGCCATGCGCCGGCCGGATTCGCTGCCATTGCCGGTCATTGCTGAGGAGTTGAGTCGGGCGCTCGGCGCCATCGGCGTGACCGTGCTGCGGAACGGCGCAGTACCGCTCGGGAGCCGAGATGCGCACAAGAGCGTCGCCGCTCGCGTCTACGTGGCTGGTCTGGACGCCTGGTCTCCACGCGCAAGCGACGTCGAGGCGACGCTCGCGCAGGTTCCCGGCGGGGCGCCGCGGCTGTTCGTCATGCACAATCCGCTCTCATTCCAGGAACTGCCGGCGCGATCGGCGCCGGTGGCCCTCGCCGGCCATACGCACGGCGGCCAGATCCGCCTGCCATTCGTGAAGCGCTGGTCGTGGATGTCGCTCGTGAGGGAATCACCGGTCTCGGCCGACGGATGGATCGCTCCGGAGTTCGGTGCGCCCGGCAATCGCCTTTACGTGAACCGGGGCATCGGATTCAGCATGGCCCCGGTTCGCATCAACTGTCCACCGGAGCTGACCTGGTTCGTTCTGCGCCGCGCTGCTCAAGGCTCAGGATACTGATGTTCGCCTACTTTCGCGCACCGATAAGCTGGCTGGAGATCGTCAAGCGGACGATGCGGGAAACGCGAGCGGACGGGTGTGTTGGCCTCGCCGCTCAACTCGCCTTCTACTTCTTCCTGGCGCTGTTCCCGGCCTTGATCTTCCTGATTGCGCTCGTCGGATTCATTCCCGTCGGCCCGGCCATCGACAACGCGCTCGGCGGACTCGGTCGGTTTGCCCCGAGCGACGTCGTTGCGATTGTGCGCCGGCAGCTCACGCAGGGTGGGAGCAGCGGCGAAGGTGGGCTACTGACCTTCGGTGCGCTCGGCGCCGTCTGGAGCAGCTCCGCAGCCATGACCGCGATCATCGGCGCGCTGAATCGCGCGTACGATATCGAAGAGTGGAGGCCGTGGTGGAAGATGCGGCTGATCGCCATCCTGCTCACGCTGGGCCTCGCCGGATTCATCCTCGTATCGCTCGCGATCGTCATGGCCGGGCCCGAGGTAGCGCAGGCGCTGGCCGACTGGCTGGGACCCGGGCAAGGGGTGGTGACGGCGTGGGGCATTCTGCAGTGGCCCCTGGCGTTCCTGCTCGTGGTCGTCGCGATCGATCTCGTGTACCACTTCGCGCCGAACGCGGTTACGGAATGGGTCTGGATGACACCGGGGTCCGTGCTGGCGACGATGCTCTGGCTCGTCACGTCCTTGGGGTTCAAGCTGTACCTGAGTCGAGTCGCGTCGTTCGAAATGATGTATGGCGCCGTCGGCAGCGTTATCGTGGTGCTGCTCTGGTTCTACGTCTCGGGCTTTGCGATTCTGCTCGGGGCGGAAATGAATGCGGTCATCGACAAGGCGCTCCCCTACCAGGAGGCGGCCGCGCCGGCGACTCCCGGTGAGAGAAAGAAGATCGGGCCGGCAGCCGAGCGGGCACACGACGGGTCGCGCGGCCCGACCAGGAAGAGCCCGTGACCGTGAGACATGTGACTCGAGCGTTGAGCGGCAATGTCCTGCACCACTTCATCGTCGATGACTTCACTCCGTATGCAGCCTTCGGCGTGGGCGTGATGGAGCGAATGCCCGAACGCGCGCGGGGTGGTGCTTCGATGCGGACGGGTGACCGATCCTCTACCGTTCGCCAGCACGGCGTTCAGCTCGGCACAAAACAGGAGGCCGGCCACCCAGGAGCACCATCATGGGCAGCAGGGCCAGCAGCAGTAGGGTCAGGGCCTCGCCCAGACGGAACGCTACGTCTCGTCGCCATCCCCCGAGAAGGGCACGGCCTGTGCCGATGAGTCGATAAAACCGATTCGTGCGAGATCATCGCTCTCGCGTGATCTGACGAGATACCGCAGGATTGACGACAGAGCGTCAACCTGCGCGCCTCTCCGAGGGCGCGCGCTTTTGAACGCCCTCGCTCCGCGTTAGGCGGACCTGCTGGCGCGCGCGCACGGCGCCCGTGGGGTCAACAACCGGTTGCGGCTGGAGTGTGACTTCGGACTGCAGACGATCTGACGCTATCGGCAGGAGCACGGCTCGCGAGCGCCACGTCGGGTGAAACAGGCCGGCCAACGTCTGCAGGCCCTCCGGTCCGGTGCTCACGGGACCAATCAACCGCGATCAGAGTCTGAGGGGATTCCGGCAGGACTCGTTCGGTCCCGCGCGGGACAGGTGCGCCGGACTCCTTCCACCAGATCGAGCGCCAGAAGATGGCGACAGCCAGGATGATCACCAGCAACAGGACCTACC
>JALZOC010000189.1:1094-5948 GCA_030857365.1 Acidobacteriota bacterium | reverse complement strand
GGTTCCAGGTTCGCGGCCGTATGCAGCTACCGCCCGAACGATAACAGGAAGTCACAAGACCAGGAGAGAACAAGGGAGGCTCCTGAACTCTCTTGATCTCGTGCAAGCCTCTTGGAGGACACTCGCCTCGAATCCCGCTCCCGAGCCCCGAGCCGTGTTACCCTCCCGCCACCATGACAGCTCCAGAGGACGACCTCGAGACGGGCGACCGCATTCCGACCATCGCCGAGCTCCCGTTCCACATGATGGGGCGCTTCCCGAAACCGCTCACCATCGGGCGATGCCGCGGCGACCAGGTGGACGGGATGTCCAGCAAACAGGTTTTCGAGCGTATCCGCGACGTGTCGCTGGGGCTGACGGCTCTCGGCGTCTCGCCGCGCGACCGCGTCGCCATCGTCGCCGAGAGCCGGCCGGAGTGGATCCTCTGCGACCTCGGCATCCTGGCGGCCGGGGCCGTGACGGTGCCAATCTATCCCACGCTCTCGGCGGCGCAGGCGCGCTACATCCTGCAGGATTCCGGTGCCCGCGTCGCCATCGTCTCCACGGCCGACCAGCTCGGGAAGCTGCAGGAGGTGCGCCACCTGCTGCCGCTGCTCGAAGCGGTCGTCGTGATGGATGCGGGAGCGGGTCAGGCCGCGTCCGTCCTGACGATGGACGAGGTCGCGCGGCGCGGGCATGCGCGCATGACCGGCGAATGGGGTGCCGGCCGCACGTTCCGCGAGGCGGCGCGACAGGTCGCGCCGGGCGATCTCGCCACGATCATCTACACCTCCGGCACGACAGGGGAGCCGAAAGGCGTGATGCTCACGCACGGGAACCTCGTGGCCAATCTCGAAGCTGGGTCGGAGGTGCTCGCGCTGTCGCAGGAGGATGTCGCGCTCTCGTTCCTCCCGCTCAGCCACTCGTTCGAGCGGATGGTCTCCTACATCTATCTCTATGCGGGGGTGACCATTGTCTTCGCAGAATCGATGGAGACGATCGGGCGCGACAGCGCCACCGTGCGGCCTACCGTGGTGACCGGCGTGCCCCGCGTGTACGAGAAGATGCAGACGCGGATTGTCACCGCCGGCGAAGCGGCCTCGCCGGCAAAGGCGGCGATCTTCCGGTGGGCCGTGAAGGCCGGGGTGGCGAAGGCACGCGCGCGCCTGACCGGACGGACGCCCGGACCGATTGTCTCCGCGAAGGCGGCGGTCGCCGACCGGCTGGTCTTTTCCACCATCCGGCAGAGGCTGGGCGGACGGATCCGGTTCTTCGTGTCCGGCAGCGCGCCGCTGGGGGTCAGCGTCCTCGAGTTCTTTCACGGCATCGGGCTCCCGATCGTCGAAGGCTACGGACTCACCGAAACGGCCCCCATCCTGACGGTGAACCCCACCAATGCGCCCCGCGTGGGCACGGTCGGGCGTCCGCTTCCGAACGTCGAGCTGCGCATCGCCGACGACGGCGAGATCCTGGCGCGAGGCCCGAACGTGATGACGGGGTATTACAACAAGCCCGAAGCGACCGCGGAGGTGATGAAGGACGGGTGGTTCGCGACCGGGGATATCGGCACCCTCGACGCTGAGGGGTACCTGCGGATCACCGACCGGAAGAAGGACATCCTGGTCACGTCGGGCGGCAAGAACATCGCACCCCAGCCGATCGAGGATGTGTTGCGGCGCAGCCCGCTGGTTGCGGAGGCCGTCGTTCTCGGAGACCGCCGGCGGTACGTCGCGGCGCTGCTCGTTCCGGAGTTCACGGCCCTCGAACGGCGGCTGGAGGGGCTCGGCCGGCCGCCAGCGCCCCGCGACGAGCTCGTCACGCGCCCTGACGTCGTCGCGCTCTACCAGGAGATCGTGGACGGGCTGAATCGCGACCTGTCCCCCTACGAGCGCGTGAAGCGCATGGCGCTGCTGCCGTCGGAGTTCAGCGTCGGGACGGGGGAGCTGACCCCGACGCTGAAGGTCAAACGGCGCGTTGTCGAAGAGCGCTGGCGCGCGCAGATCGAGGCGCTGTACCGGGACTAGCACGTCCGAATGGCAGGCGCCGCTACTGCGTGCGCGCCATGATCGTCGTGTCGTTCCGTGTGGCCCCGGGGGCTGTCGTGAGATATGCGCCCGGCGAGAGAACGATCTGATCCAGCGACACCCCATCCTCCCTGGTCTGGATTCGAATCGTCTGCAGCTGATCCGTCGAGAAGGAGACTGGGCCGGCGAGCGCGCCGTAGGCGTTGTCCTGCCAGATCCACCCGGCGAGCCCGCACCCGCTGCAGTCTTCGAGGCTGACGGCCGCCGCGTCGGTTGAACCGATCCGGTACTGAGCCGTGTTGCTGGCGTTGATGCTGTGCGAGAACTGCACGAACACGGAGTCGTTCGTGTAGGCGTTTCCCTGGGCGCGGCCGCGGATCCAGAGATGGTACGCGCGGCTCGCCTCGGGCCTGAATGTGAGGTCGAAGTAGTTCGCCGGCGCCGCGAGGGGCGCTGTCAGCTTCGCCGCACCAGCGTCGGGGTGTTCCATGCGCGTGCCCGAGGCCGCCGTGCCGTCCGGCACCGCCCTCCAGAGCCCGCGCGGCGCCGCGGCCGCTGCGTGCAGGACGATCTCGCCGGGCAGGCCCGCCCGCGCCAGGATTCTCGTGTCGTCGCGCGCTCGTCCCGGCGCAGACGAGCTGTAGGTGGCCGGCGACAGGACGATCTGGTCGACCGAGACACCGTCTTCCCGCGTCTGGATCCTGATCGTCTGGCGGCCCGTCTGCGCAAAGTAGATCGGAGAGGCGACGGACCCGTAGGCGTTGTCCTGCCACCCCCAACCCGAAAGGCCACAGCCGCTGCAGTCCTCCACGCTCACCGCGGTCGCGCCCGTCGTCCCGATTCGGTACGCGGCGGAGCCGGAACTGCTATCGAGGCTGCCGGAGAACTGGACGTATACGGAGTCGTTCTGCCAGGAGTTCAATTCGGCGCGGCCGCGAAGCCACAGGTGATACGGGCGGTTCGCGTGAGCGGTGAACGTGAGGTCGAAGTAGTTCGCCGGGACCGCCAGGGCCGCTGTGAGCTTCGCGGCGTTCGCATTCGGATGGTCCAGCCGCGCTCCGCCCGCCGCCGTACCGTCCGGCACTCTGCGCCACGATCCGCGGGGCACCGCGTCGGCCGCATACATCACGATGTCGTCGGCGGTGACAGTCACCGGCCCGAAGGTGGCTCTGTACGTGACAGGTGTTGTACTCACTCGGACCATGTGGGTCTGCGGGAGTCCGTCAGACCACCCGGAGAAAGCGTAGTTGACGCCGTTCAGCGTCTGGGGAGAGGGTGCGCTGATCGTACCGGTTGAACCCGCGATCGCGCGCCGCTGCGCCGGTGCCCTGAACGACTCGCTGTTGAAGGCGAGCATCAACCCGGCGGGGACCGTGTCGAATGTGACGTCGACGGGGAGAGGATCCAGGCGGACGCTCGCGGTCGCGGAGAGCCCGCCGGCGTCCCGAGCCGTGGCCCTGAGCTCCAGGTGCGACGGGAACTCGTGCTCCGGAGCCACGACCGTGCCGCGATCGATCCCGAGGAACTGCTGGACGCCGTGCTCATGGCACGTGCCCGCCAGGGAGCAATGGTGCATGATCAGAGACCAGCTGAAGGCCGTCGGCCCAAGCGTGCCCTGCTCAGGGTCGGTCGCACGTGCCGAGAACTCGATCACCTGTCCGACCTGCCAGAGGAGTGCGGCCGCAGGCCGGTCGATGACGATCGATGGAGGCGTGTTTCCGGCCGTCACCCGCACTGTCCCGACCCCCGACAGGCCGTCTGCGTCGGTGACCTTCAGGCGGACGTCATACTCCCCTGCGCGGTCGAACGTGCGGGTCGGACGCGCCGCCGTCGAGTCGCCGAAGACCCCGTTGCCGTCGAGGTCCCAGTCGTAGAGCAGCGTGGTCGTCCCGTCCGGGTCCCACGACTGGCTCCCGTCGAACGTCACCGGCAGGGGCGTCGGCCCCGACGAAGGCGCCGCCAACGCGACGGCGACCGGCGGCTGCCGGTCCGCAAAGGTGATCCGCCGGATCGTGCCGCCGATATTGTCCACGTAGAAGAGATCTCCCCCGGGGCCAATCTGGAGGTCCACGGGACTGCCGCCGCCTGACATGAACGTCCGCAGCCTCGCCCGGCTGGGCACACCGTCGGTGCCGGGCAACATGACCCAGATGCACCGCCGGGAGTAGTCACTGAAGAAGAGCGCTCCCCGGTACTCCGACGGGTAGTTTCCGTCCTGGTAGAAGGCGAGTCCACTGACCGCGGAATCAGCCACCGAACACGTCTCCCCGGAGACGATCGGCGACCCCTGCTGGTACGCATAGTGTGCGGTGGAGACGGATCCCGGTGCGGCATACAACTGCTGGCAGATATCCAGTCCGGCCGCCTCGAACGCGGGCTGTCGCGCGGCGCCCTCGTAGCATGGCCATCCAAAATTCTTCACCGCACCCCTGGGGTCCGGGATCCGATTGATCTCTTCCCAGCTGCGCCACCCCACGTCGCCGATCCACACTTCGTCGGCGCCAGAGGCCAGAGGACGCGTGGCAATCCTGAACGGATTCCGAAGTCCGTAGGCGATGATCCGGCGGGCATTTGGATCCGCGTGGCCATACAGCGGGTTGTCGGGCAACGCGGCGCCGGTCGATGGGTCCACGCGCAGAATCGCGCCACTCAGGCCGACCGGATCGCCGCTGGTCCTGAGATCCTGAGAGCGCAGTGAGCCCCCTTCGGCCGTCGGGGGCGTCGTGGCGACGCCAACCTCGGTGGGAGGGTCGCCGGCCGGGTTTCCCACCTGGCCGTAGTCCACGAACTGCCAGGTGGCCCCCTCGCCGCCGCTCACGTACAACGCGCCGTCGCGACCGAACGCCAGTCC
>JALZOC010000189.1:0-1084 GCA_030857365.1 Acidobacteriota bacterium | reverse complement strand
GCCGTCCAGCAGCACACGCTCGGCGCCCGTCATCACGTTGCCTGCGGCCTCGAGTCGCGCCAGCCGTCCGCTCACCACGCATCCCGTCGTCGTGCCGCCGGGGCAAGGATCCGACGTCTGGCCGGGTTGTCCCCACCGTGGCGCCATGCCGCCGATCGCCGCATCGCGCGTGTACAGGACGTAGACGTAAGGCCGCACCGGAAAGTCCGGATCGACCGCCAGGCCAAGGAGGCCACGGTCCCAGTAATTGTGGACGCTCGTGCGCAAGTCCGCGAACACCGTCGGGGACGTATCCTGCAATCCGTCGAATACCTTCAGCAGTCCGCTTTTCTCGGCGACGAAGATACGGCCGTCGGGCGAGAACCGTACGGCCGTGGGGCTCGTGAGTCCACTCAGCACGATCGAGTTCTCGAAGTTCGGGGGAAGCGAGGGCGCGGTCTGCGCGAGAGGCGCGGCGCTCCGCGCCAGCAGGCCGAGAATTCCTGTGAGTCCGACAGCCGTGGCACGGCGTGCGGCGCTGAGAGTGAACCATGCTCGTGCGTGCATCGTGAACCTCGAAGCGCGGGGGAGGTCGGGCCAATCCCGCGCCGCGTCGCGCACGGCCGGTGAAGCGCAACGGCAGTGCCGCGGCTACCCGGCGGCGTGATCCACGAGCTGCGAACGCAGCAAGGCGTTGTGCGACAGCACGTTTGGTCGAGAGAGAAAGTACGCAGGGCACGTCGCACCAGCGACTCCAACCGCACCCGGCAGCTATCCATCCGGATAGTGCGGAACGTTTCGGATAGGGCGGCGACGTGCGCGCGTGCCTGATGCCAGAGGGCTGCGAGAGCCGACGCGACGGCCCCGGGGCACGAACCTTGCGGGTGAACCTCGGCTGGGGCGATCGGTTTGTTGATAGGATGCTGGCGGCTGTAGACCTTCGAGTGGCGCCCCCTGAGGGATCCGCATGACGATTGACCCACTCCTGAATTCGTTCCGGCTCGTGGCGCTCTCCGGGCCAATGGCCGGCGAAGTGCTACCCGCGAGCGGCGCCGAAGTGACAATGGGGCGGGATCCGGCAAGTGGGATCTGCGTGGCCGATCGA